>JBOHQB010000471.1:0-12763 GCA_050731995.1 Candidatus Rokuibacteriota bacterium | reverse complement strand
CGCCGAAGGGGGCTACGCCCCCCTCGGACTCCCCCGGCACGCGACCGGGCCTACGTCCCGCTCGGTCTCCCCCCGGCATGCGGAGGGGTACGCCCCGCGTGGCCCGCCAGCGGTGGCGGGCCAGCACGACGCGCCCGCGCCGAAAGATCACGCCCTCCTGCTCGAGCCGGATCCGCTGCGTCAGCATCCCGGCCGGACGCGGCCGGAGGCTGATGCCGCCGGCGGCGTTGACGACGCGGTACCACGGCAGGCCGGCCGGACAGCTCCGCATGGCGCCACCGACCGCCCGCGATGCGCGCGGCCGCTCAAGCAGCGCCGCGATCTGACCGTACGTCGCCACACGCCCCCGCGGAATGCGCCTGACCACCCGGTAGACGGCGTCGCGGAAGCTCACGCCGATCCGTTGCCCGCCTGCTGCAGGTCCCACAGCCGCGCGTACAGACCGCCGCGGCGCAGCAGCGTCGCGTGCGCGCCCTCTTCCCAGACGCGTCCGCGGTGGAGCACGAGGATCCGGTCGGCGTGAACGATCGTCGCGAGGCGGTGAGCGATCGTGATGCTGGTCCGTCCCGCCAGGAGCCGCGTCATCGCCTCGCGAATCATGCGCTCGGACTCCGAATCGACGCTCGACGTCGCTTCGTCCAGGACGAGGATTGCGGGATTGTACACGAGGGCACGGGCGATCGCCAGCAGCTGGCGCTGCCCGTGCGACAGGTTGGCGCCGCGCTCCGCGAGCGGCTCGTCGAGTCCGCGCGGCAGCGCCTCGACGAAGGCGTCCGCGCGCGCGGCGACCAGCGCGCGCGCGAGCGTCGCCGGGTCCCCCGCCGCGTCTCCGTCCGGCGCGGCGAGCTCGAGATTCGCGGCGACGCTCCCCGCGAAAAGCAGCGTGTCCTGGAAGACGACGCCGACACGCCGCCGCAGCGCCGGCAGCGCCCAGGCGCGGACGTCGACACCGTCCACCAGCACCGCGCCCCCGCCGACGTCCCAGGAGCGGTTGAGCAGCCGCGCGCAGGTGGACTTTCCCTCGCCGGTCGCGCCGACGATCGCGATCCGCTCGCCCACGCCGATCTCGAAGTCGCAGCCGCGCAGCACCCACGCCTCGCCGGCGTAGGCGAACCAGACGTCCCGGAACGCCACGGCGGGCCCCGCCGGGCGCACGGCCACGGGCGCGGCGGGTGACACGATCGCGGGCTCCCTGTCGAGCAGGTCGAAGATGCGCTCCGACGACGCCATCGCCGCCTGCATGACCGTATACTTCGCGCCGAGGTCGCGGATGGGCAGGAAGAAGCGGTTCGTGTACTGGATGAAGGCGACGAGCCCGCCGAAGGTCAGCGTGCCCGCGAGGATCTCGCCGCCGCCGTACCAGAGCAGCAGCGCCAGCGCGAGCGACGCGAGCGCCTCGACGGCCGCGTAGAGGGAGGCGTCGTAGAACGTCGATCCGAACAGCGCCCGGCGGTACGCGCGGTTGAGGGTCGTGAACGCCGCCCGCTCGCTTTGCTCACGGGCGAAGAGCTGGATCACGGCCATCCCCTGGAGCGACTCCTGGAGGAACGCGTTGAGCGTCGCCAGGCGCCGCCGCACCTCGCGATACGCGTCGCGGGCGCGCAGCCGCAGCCAGGCGCCGGCGGCCAGCAGCGCGGGAAGCAGCGAGTACGTGATGAGCGCCAGCCGCCAGTCCATCCAGAGCATCACGGCCACGACGCCGGCGAGGGTGACGACGTCGGCCGCGATGGCGAACAGCCCGCTCGTGAAGGCCTCGCTCACCGCCTCGACGTCGTGGAGAATCCGGGTCATCAGCCGCCCGATCGGGTTCTGGTCGAAGAAGCGCGCCTCCAGCGTCAGCACGTGGCGGAAGATCCGGTCGCGGAGGTCGTGGACCACTCGCTGCCCCGCGAGCGTCAACAAGTACGACTCGGCGATCCGCAGCGCGTAGAGAAGGCCGAGTGTGAGCGCGTACAGGCCGGCGACGATCGTGAGGCCCAGCCAGTCGGCCTTCAGAATATGCTCGTCGATCGCGACCTTCAGCAGCCAGGGCTGGGCGAGCTCGACGGCGGCGATCGCCGGAAAGAGCGCGGAGGCGGTGAGCACGAGCGGCCGGTGCCGCCGCGCCTCGCGCCACAGACGCGCTACCAGCCGGCGGTCGAAGGCGCGGCCGAGCACCTCGTCGTCATGCACGCGCGATCTCCTCCTCCAGCTGCTGGATCCGCCAGAGGCGCGCGTAGAGCCCGCCCGCCGCGACGAGCGTGACGTGGCTCCCCGTCTCGACGACGCGCCCCGCCTCGAGGACGACGATCCGGTCCGCGGCCTGCGCGGCCCGCAGGCGGTGCGTCACGAGGAGGATCGTGCGCGGGCCGGCCGGATCGGTCGCCCGCAGCCGGTCGAAGATCGCGCGCTCTGTCTCGACGTCGACGTTGGCGAAGACATCGTCGAGCACGAGGATCCTCGGCCGGCCCGCCAGGGCGCGCGCGAGCGCGACGCGCTGGCGCTGGCCGCCCGAGAGCGTGAGCCCGCGCTCGCCGACGACGGTGCCGGCGCCCTCCGCGAAACCGGCCACTTCCGCATCGACCGCGGCGGCGTCGAGCGCCGCGCCGAGCGCCACGGCGTCTACGCCCTCCCGGTCGAGCGTCACGTTCTCGGCGATCGAGCGCGAGAAGAGGAACGCCTCTTGCGGCACCCAGCCGACCGCCGCGCGCAGCGCGCCCGGGTCCAGCGTCCGCACGTCCCGGCCGCCGACGAAGACCGTCCCGGGCGGCGGCTCCCAGAGGCGCGCCAGCACGAGCCCGAGGGTCGTCTTGCCCGCGCCGGTCGGCCCGACGACGGCGACCATCTCGCCCGGGGCCACGTCGAACGACACGTCCGACAGCACCGCCGCGCGCCCGTCGTACGCGAAACCGAACCCGGCGAACCGGAGCGCCGGCGGCCCATCGGGCGCCGCGCCGGCGGAGGCGGCCGGTGCCGCGCCGTCCAGGATCTCGCGGATCCGCTCCATCGACGACAGCCCGCGCTGCCAGATGGACAGCGTCAGACCGAGCGCGACCGTCGGCCAGGCAAGGTATGCGAGATACCCGTTGAAGGCGACGAGCCCGCCGAGTGTCAGCCGCCCGTCGGCCACGTCCAACCCGCCGACCCAGAGCACGACGAGGGTGCCGAGGCCGGCGATGAGACCCATGAGCGGGCCGAACCCGGCCTGGGCCCGCGCCAGCGCCATGCTCCGCCGGAGAAACTCGGCGTTCTCCTCCGCGAAGCGCGCCGCCGTCCGCGACTCCATCGTGTAGGCCCGCACCACGGTAATGCCGCTCAGCGCCTCCTGCACGCGCGCGGAGAGCGTGGAGAGCTGCTCCTGCGTCGCCTGGGCCCGCGCGTTGACCACGAGATTGAAGCGCCGCGCGAGGAGCACGAGCAGCGGCGTCGGCGCCAGCGCCCACAGCGTGAGCCGCACGTCGACGGCGAGCATCGCCCCGAGCGCGCCGACGAACGCGAAGGCCGTGGCCACCAGGCTCAGTCCGCCGAAGCCGACGAGGCTCCGGACGGCCGCCACGTCGCTCGTCGCGCGGGCCATGATGTCCCCCGTCGTGTGGCGCGCGAAGGTCCGGGGCGTGAACGTCTGCAGCGCGGCGTAGAGGTCGGCGCGCACGTCCGCCTCGATCCGCTGGGCGCCCCCGATCATGGCGAAGCGTGAGGCCAGCCGGATGACGCCGTTGGCCAAGGCGAGGAACACGATGAGGCCGACGTAGCGGCCGAGCGGCGCGGCGGCCCCCTCAGCGGAGAGCGCGTCGATCGCGTGCTTGACGGTCCACGGGATCGCGAGCGACGCCGCGGTCGCCAGACCGAGACACACCACGCCGAGGCCGTAGCGGAGGCGGTAGCGGCGCGTGTAGCGCCAGACGTCGCGCGTGGGGGACGGCGTCAACCCGCGGTCAGGCGCGCCCGGGCGCGTGGGGTCTGAGCGCCGCGTCGACCGCGAAGAGCATCGGCGTCGGCACGCCGAGCCGCTCACCCAGGCGGACGGCGTACCCGTGGAGCGCGTCGAGCTCGAGCCGCCTGCCCTGGACGAGGTCGTGATAGAGCGAGGAGTACGCCTCGGGCGCGAGCGCCGCGGCGGCCTTCGTGATCCGATCGACGACGTCCGGCGGCAGCGGCACCCCCGCGGCGCGGCCGACGCGCGCGAGCTCCTCGACGATCGCCCGGTACATGCGCCACGTCTCGGGCGTGTCGCGGATGACGCCGATCGGGCAGCGCGTGAGCGCCGTCATCCCCGCCTGCGCGCAGATCATCAGATACTTCTCCCACAGCACCCCCTGGATGTCGGTCGAGACGTCCGCCGGCACGCCGGCCCGGCCGAACGCGCCAAGCAGCCGCTCGGTCCGCGGCCGCGTGACGCCGTCGAGCTCGCCGAAGACGATCCGGCCGGCGAACCGGTGGGCGATCACGCCGGGCGACTCGATCGTGGCGAACACGTACGCCGCACCGCCCACCGCGTGGCCGCGACCCAGGATCGCGTCCACCTTCGTCTCGTTGTCGACGCCGTTCTGGAGGGAGAGCACGGCCGTGTCGGGGCCGACGGCGGGCCGGATTACCTCGGCCGCCGACTCCGTGTCGAACGACTTCACGCACAGGAGCACCACCTCCGCGGGGGTCGTGCCGTCCACGCGATCGACGGCCTCCACCCTCACGTGCGACTCCCCGTCGACGGCGGATCGCACGGTCAGACCGTCCCGCCGGATCGCGGCGAGGTGGGTGCCGCGCGCGAGGAACGTCACCGAAACGCCCGCGCGCGCGAGCTTGGCGCCGAAGTACCCGCCCACGCCGCCCGCGCCGACGATCAGGATGCGCATCGCTCGTCATGCTCCGGGAGGCGTCGTTGGTTGTCAAGCCGCCGCATGGTACGCTGCGGGACGTCCATGCCATCACTCGAGCGGCGCGTCGCGGTCGACGCGGCGCGCGCGGCCGGCCGGCTGCTCATCGACGCGCTTCCCCGCTCGCACCGCATCGCCAGCAAGAGCAGCGTCACCGATCTCGTCACCGAGATGGACACGCGCGCCGAGGCGCTGATCGTCGAGCGGCTTCGGAGCGCCTTCCCGGACGATGCCGTGCTCGGCGAGGAGTCCGGTGCGGCGGCGGGCCGCTCCGGACGCCGCTGGATCATCGACCCGCTCGACGGCACCACGAACTACGCCCACGGCGTGCCCATCTTCGCCGTCTCGATCGCGCTCGAGGCCGCGAGCCGCGTCGAGCTCGGCGTCGCCTACCTGCCCTGGGACGACGAGCTGTACATCGCCGAGCGGGGCGCGGGCGCCTCGCTCGACGGCGCGCGGCTCGCGGTGTCGGCGACGGAGACGCTCGACGAGAGCCTGCTCGTGACCGGGTTTCCGTACGATATCCGCGTGCAGCCCGACAACAACCTGCGCGAGTACGGCGCCTTCAGCCTGCGCTCGCGCGGCGTCCGGCGCAGCGGCGCCGCCGTCGCCGACCTCGCGTACGTCGCCGCGGGCCGCTTCGACGGCTACTGGGAGCTCCGCCTGCAGCCCTGGGACGTCGCGGCCGGCACGCTCCTCGTCGAAGAGGCCGGCGGGCGCGTGACCGGCATCGACGGCGGGCCGCTCGACCTCGCGGCGCCGTCGCTCGTCGCCAGTAACGGTCGCATCCACGAGGACATCCTCGCCACGCTCAAGGAGATCCGCTCGCGCTGACCGCGCTCACGACGCCCGCGCGAGCGGGTAGCTCCGGCCGCCGACGCGTAGCGCGCCCCGGCCCGTCGCCGCGTCGTAGTCGGCGAGGCTCAGCAGCTGGTAGGCCGCCGACCGCGCGAGCCGCGCCTCGAAGGCGCCCCCCTTGACCGCGCAGTACGGAATGTCGCCCGCGCCGACGCGGAGCGTGCCAGGGTCCAGCGGCTCGTCGGTGCCGTCGTTCAGGAACGCGTGGAGCGTATCGCCCCGGCGCTCGACGCGGACGACGACGAACGGCGCGTCGTCGACCGCGACCGGAATGCGCACGCGTGTCTGGACGTAGTGCCCGTCCGCGTCTCTCCGGAGGTTGCCGCGCAGGTTGGCGAGGATGCCCGGGTGCGTGATCGGCTGGCCGCCGTCGAACCACTCACCGTCGGCGTCGATCCGGAACTCGGGAAGGCGCCACGACGGGTCCGGAAGCGGTGTCTCCGCCATCGACCTAGAAGGTCACGCTCGCGAACGTCACGACGCCCTCCGGATCCGGCCACTGCGCGTAGCGCCTGAGCGTGCCCCCGCCGCCGCCGAGTGAACGAAGCAGCGCCCAGATCGGCGACAGGCCGCAGATGCGGCGCGCGTCGCCGTCGCGCGCGGCGTCGTCGAAAAACGCGTCGGGATCGCACGCCTCGACCGCCGCGAGCGTGGCCCGATCCGCGCGCGCGAGCTTCTCCTGGTCGGCGGCCGTCACCGGCGTCGGGTCCCCGAAGCGCGGCCCGACGTGGGCCAGGTCCGCGCCGGCGATGTAGACGGCGCGGCGGCCGACCGCGGCGATGGTCTCGCCCAACGCCTCGAGCAGCCGCGGCACCCGGGCGTCGTCCTCGGGACGGCGCCGCGCCGCGAGGGCCTCGTGGGCGAAGCTGGCGAGCACGGGCACGATGCGGATCTCGCGCGCTCCCGCGAACAGATACTGGAGGAACACCGCCTGGAACTCGATGGAGTGCTCCATGCGATGGGCGGCCTCCGACTCGAAGCAGTCCTGCCCCGCCCGCGCCGCCACCGCCTCGACGACGTCCTTGTCCACGCGGAGCGGGCCGAAGGGCGTCTCGTAGTCCTTGCGCGTGAGCGCCCAGGGGTTCGCCATCCCCGAGTGGCAGGTGCCGAAGACGACGAAGAGATCGGCGTCCGAGCGCGCACGGAGCTCGCGATACGACCACGTGTAGGCGGGCCCGCCTCGATGGAAGTCGATGTGCGGCGCGATGAGACCTCGGATCTCCGTCGCCCCGGACGGCGGCGGACCGTCGCCGGCCCCCTCCGGCGGATCGAAGTACGCGTCCATCGTCCGCCGAAGCTCGTCGGCGTCGGCCGGGTACGCGCCCCCCGCGTGGCTCGCCGGGCGCGTCGCGGCTTCGAGGAAGCGGCCGTCGATCGCCGCGCGGCGGGCCGCGAAGCCCGGGCTCTCCATGAAGCCGTGCGCGTCGAGCTGCGCGACCAGCTCCTCGATGCGCCCACGCTCGAGCGTCACGCCGTGCCGCCGCGCGAGCTCCGCCTGGATGTCGGCGACGTCGTGGGCGCCGTCGAACCGCGCGAGGATCTCGACCAGCTGGATCGGCAGCATCACGACCGACGCGGTGTAGCCGGCGGTGTCACGCAGGGCCACGAAGCGACGCCCCTCCCGCTCGACGGGAAAGACCTCGACCTGGCGGAGGCGCGGCCGGGACTCGGTCACGTCGTGAGGTACGTCAGAGCCGAGGCCACGTAAATCTTCGCCGCCTCGAGCAATTCCGACACCTCGACGTATTCGTCGGCCTGATGGGGGATCAGGCGGTTGCCCGGGCCGCAGGTGACGATCGGGATGCCCAGCGTCATCCGGAGAATGGTGCCGTCGGTGGAGCCGGGCACGCCGCCATAGCGCGGCGGCTTGCCGGTCACGAGGCGCACGGCCCGCGCCATCGCCTTCACCAGCGGCTCGGCGCGGTCGACCCGCGTGGCGAGCCGATATCCATTGACCGGCACCCACTCGAGCGCCGCGCCCGGACAGGACTCCGCCGCGCGCCGGCAGGCGGCGTCGACCTCGGCCTGGACCGTCGCCTCGTCGACCCCCGGCGTGAGCCTGATGTCGAGAATCGCGATCGCCGACGACGGAATTACATTCGACTGCGGGACCCCTTGCACCGGCGATTGGACCACGGTGGGGGTCACGGTCGGCGGTCTCAGATATCGGCTCCGCGCGCAGAGCCGACGCAGCCGGCGCTCGAGCCCCGGCGCCTCGCGCAATAGCGCGCCGAGCGCGGCGATCGGATTGACGCCGGCCTCGGGCATCGCGCCGTGGGCCATCCGCCCCTTCACGGTGACGCGTGCCCAGACGACGCCGCGCTGCTCCAGACACAGTTCGTTCTGCTCGGGCTCGCAGATGATCGCGGCCGTCAGCGCGCGCCCCAGCTCCGTCGCGCAGAGGTGGCGCGCACCGAGCATGTCGCCTTCCTCGTCGACGAGGGCGCCCACGACCAGCCGGCCGCCGAGGTGCACGCCCGAGCGCTTGATCGCCGCCGCCGCGATCATCGCGGCGGCGAGGCCGCCCTTCATGTCGGCGGCGCCGCGGCCATAGATCCGACCGTCCACGAGCTCGGCGCCGAAGGGCGGGTGCTGCCACTCACGCGCATCGCCCTCGGTGACGACATCCGTGTGGCCCTCGAGCAGGAGGCTCTTGCCGTTCGTCGGCTCGCCGAGCCACCCCAGCACGTTCGGGCGTCCCGGCGCCGGCTCGTGGACGTCCACCGCGAACCCCTCGCGCCGCAGCCACGCCTCGACGCGAGAGGCGACGGCCGCTTCGTTCATCGCGGGGTCGCCCGGACGGACGACACTCGGAATGCGAACGAGCTCACGGGTGAGCGCGACGAGCTCGGCTTCGTCGACGCGGGCGAGCGCGTCCTGGAGCGGGCCGCGGGACCGCGCCACGTCGGCCGTCAGGACTGCGGGAAGGACAGAATCACCGCGTCGAGCCGGATGACGCGGTACTCCTCGAGGGCGACGTAGAAGTAGTGGCCCTCGACCTCTTCGGCGCTTTCCTCGAAGGCGACGACGGTCTTCAGCTCGGGCATGTCGCGGAAGGCGTTGGCGCCCTCGTCGAACCCGTCCCCCCGGGCGATGACCTCGCCGTAGCGGATGGGGGAGCCTTTCGGGCAGTTGACGCGGACGTCGGCGGGAGGCTCCGGCAGCATCCGTACCAGCAGGTTGATGCCGTAGACCTGGAAGGAGATGTTGGTCATGTCATCATGATACATCCGTTCGCGCCTCCCCCGTCGTCAGCTGGCGGGGAAACTCCGGCGCGTCCGGTTGGCGCGGCAGAGCCTCGAGCGCGGGCAGGCGTCCGATCTCCTCGCTGCCGGTCGCGCCGAGATCGCGGAACCGCCGCGCGGCGGGTAGCACGCGCGTCTCCATCGAGCCGACGAACTTATTGTAGGCGTCGACCGCGCGGCCGAGGGCCGAGCCCATGGTCTCGAAGTAGTCGGCCAGCGTCCGGAGCCGGTTGTAGAGGTCGGCGCCGAGCGCGCTGATCTCTTTCGCGTTCACCGCGATCTGCTCCTGGCGCCAGCCGAACGCGATCGCGCGGAGCAGCGCGACGAGCGTGGTCGGCGTCGCGACGATGACCCGCCTGGCCATGCCGTCCTCGATGAGGCTCGGATCCGCCTGCGCAGCGGCTCCCACGAACGCCTCGCCCGGGATGAACATCACGACGAACTCCGGGGCCGCGTCGAACTGGTCCCAGTAGGCCTTGGCGGCGAGCTGCGTCATGTGCTGTCGGACCTGCTCCGCGTGGCGGCGCAGCCTCTCCCCCCGCTCGTCGTCAGTCGTCGCGTTGAGCGCGTCCAGGTAGGCGGTGAGCGGCACCTTCGCGTCGACGACGAGGTCGCGCCCACCGGGCAGGTGGACGATCATGTCCGGCCGGAGCCGGCCGTCCTCGCCCTCGACCGTCACCTGCTCGGCGTAGTCGCAGTGCTCCGTCAGCCCGGCGAGCTCGACGACCCGATGCAGCGTGATCTCACCCCAGCGGCCGCGCACCTGGGGCGCCCGAAGCGCGTTCACGAGATTGCCGGTCTCGCCCTGGAGCCGCTCGCTGAATCGCGCCAGGGTCTCGACCTCCGTCTTGAGACTGGCGTAGGCCCCCTCGCGCGCCAGTTCGAGCGCGCCGATCTGCTCCTGGTAGTGCTTCAACGCATCCTCGAGCGGCTTGACCGTCGCGTCGATCTCTTTCTGGCGCCGGCCGAGCCGCTCTTCCGCCAGGCTCAGGAAGGACTCGTTGCTGTCCTTGAGCGCGTCGCTGCTCAGGGCCTTGAACGTCTCGGCCAGCTTGTCCCGCGCCTCGTCGAGCAGCGCGCGCTGCTCCTCGAGGCTTCGCCGCGTCTCGTCGAGCCGCGCCGCCGCGTCGGTGTGCGCCCTCCGCTCAGCCGTCAGGTCGTCGCGCGCCCGCGTGACATCCTGGTGGCCCGTCGCGAGCTGCGCGCGCAGCTCCGTGACCTGCGCCTCCAGCCCCGCGATCCGCGTGTCGCGCGCGTGCTGCTCGGCCTGCGCGAGCGCCACGAAGTGCGAGCGGGTTACGAACCAGCTGACGAGCGCGGCCAGCAGGGTCGCGACGACGACGATCGTCGCGTCAAGCATGCGGCCGCCCCCGCCCGCGCCAGTGCCGGCAGATGGAACGCAGCCCGCACGGCGCGCACACGACGGCGTCGCGCCGGTCGAGACAGTCGCCCGACATCCGCTTGTGGCAGAGCGCGAAGTCGTACTTGACCGGGTCCGCGGGGTCGATGGCGGCGAGACGACGCGTGATCTCCTCGGCCATCCGACCGTTGCGCGAGCGGCGGCGCGTGAGGCCGATCGCCCGGCTCATGTTCTCGATGTGGGTGTCGAGCGGGATCACGAGTCGCGCGGGCGAGACCGACGTCCACAGGCCGAAGTCGGGCGGCTCGCGCCGCACCATCCAGCGCAGGAACAGGTGGAGCCGCTTGCACGGCCCGCCGCCCGAGGGCAGCGGGAACAGGTGCCGGTAACCGCGCGACATCCGACCACGGGGAAACACCTCGCGCAGGTCGGCCCCCAGGAACGCGCGCGCGAACCGGTCGAGCGCGGGCCCGATGGGACCGGCCGGGTCGGCGTCGCCGGCGACGAAGCACTTCTCGAGTGTCTCCCAGCGCGCAAGCACGTCGCGCGCCGCGAGGCAGAAGGCCGCGATGTCGCGCGGCCGGTTGAACCGGTAGAGGAAGCCGTCGAACCCCGCCGCGTCGCGACGCGGATCGAAGCCGCGGACGAACGCGGCGGGCGACGGGCCCATCGCGCCGAGCAGCCGCTCGAGGCCGCGGCTGAACAGGTCCACGCGTCCGTAGGCCAGGCAGGCGGTGAGCAGCGCGACGATCTCGCGGTCGGACGCCTCGGGATACCGAAGGGGAAACCGGATCGCGTCGAGCTTGACGCGCGTCGTGTAGTCGAACTCGCGGTAGAGCCGCTCGAGCGGCCCGCCGAGCACGCTGACGTCCGTCCTCATCCAGGCAGGCTCAGGCGGCATGATATCATGCGCGCCGATGCGGGTCGGCGTCGTCGGACTCGGCGCGATCGGCCGCGCGGTCTGCGGCGCCCGCGAGGCGGGTCGGCCCGGTCTCGCGCTCGCCGGCGCGACGGCGCGCGACCGTGAGCGCGGCGAGCGGTTTCTCAAGGGCCTCACCCGCCCGGCCGCGTGGCTCTCGCTGGACGAGCTCATCGCGGCCGCCGATCTCGTCGTCGAAGCCTCCACCCAGGCGCACCTCCAGGAGATCGCCCCCAAGGCGCTCGGCGCCGGCCGCGACCTTGTCGTCCTCTCGTGCGGCGGTCTGCTCGGCCGTCAGGACTGGGTGGATCTCGCGGCGCAGAACCGCTGCCGCATCCTCGTCCCGTCGGCGGCCATCGCCGGGCTTGACGGGGTGAAAGGCGCGCGCGTCGGCACGATCACCTCGGTAACGATGGAGACACGCAAGCCGCCGCGCGGTCTCGCGGGCGCGCCGTGGATCGCGCAGGCGAAGATCGACCTCGGCGCCATCACCGAAGAAACGCTCGTCTTCGAGGGATCCGCCGCGGACGCATGCCGCGCGTTTCCCGCGAACGTGAACGTGGTCGCCGCGCTTTCTCTCGCCGGCATCGGGCCCGAGAAGACGCGCATCAAGGTCTACGCCGCGCCCGCCCAGACGATGAATCACCACCGCATCACGGTCGAGGGCGAGTTCGGCCGCCTCCGGATCGAGGTCGAGAACATCCCGTCGGAGAACCCGCGCACCGGCCGGCTCTCCTACCTCTCGACCATCGCGCTCCTCCGCGATCTCGGCGCCACGCTCCGCGTCGGCACCTGACATGGCCGGCGCGGACAGCGGCGACGAGGCCGTCCGCCGCTCGTTCGACCGGATCGCCGAGCAGTACGCGGCCGACTTCGCCGACGAGCTCGAGCGCAAGCCCTTCGACCGCGAGCGGCTCCGCCGCTTCGCCGCCGCCTGCCAGACCGGGCCCGTGCTGGACGTCGGCTGCGGAGCCGCCGGACACGTGGGACGCTTCGTGGCCGATTCGATCCCGCAAGGCCTGCACGTCACCGGCGTGGATCTCTCCGAACGGTCCGTGGCGCTCGCGCGCCGGCTCAATCCGGCCAGAGCGTTCGTGGCCGCCGACATGCGCGCCCTGCCGCTCCGGCCGGTTGCGTGCGGGGGGATCGTCGCCTTCTATTCGCTGATCTACGGCGACGACGGGCACGTCGCGGCGAGCCTCGGCGAGTTCCGCCGCGTCTTGCGCCCGAACGCTCCGCTGCTCGTCGCGGCCCACGCGGGCAGGGCGCGCAGCACTACGACGAGTATCGTGGGATCGCGGTGGACCTCACGCTGCGCCTGTGCAGGCCGGAGACGCTCGCCGCACAGATGCGGACCGCGGGATTCGGGGTCGAGGCGGTCGAGGTCCGTCCACCGTACGAGTTGGAGCACCCGACCGAGCGCCTCTACGTCGCGGCGCGCGCCGTCTAGTTGAATGGTGGGCCCCGAGATGGCCCCCCATACCCCCCGACGCTCCGAGCGCCCGGCGGAGCCGTGGCGCTCCTCGAT
>JBOHQB010000470.1:0-1529 GCA_050731995.1 Candidatus Rokuibacteriota bacterium | reverse complement strand
GGTCGTCGCGGTCCAGATGTGGGTGAAGGTCGGCGGGCGCGACGAGACGGCGGACGAGCTCGGGCTCTCGCACTACCTCGAGCACATGCTCTTCAAGGGCACGCCGACGCGGCCGCCCGGCTCGATCGACCTGATGATCGAGGGGCTCGGCGGCACCTCCAACGCGTTCACGTCGTACGACTTCACGCACTTCGACGTCGTCCTGCCCGCGGGCCACCTCCAGGCCGGGCTCGAGCTCCTGGCGGACATCGGTGTCAACGCCGCCTTCGACCCCAAGGAGCTGGAGAGCGAGAAGAAGGTGGTCTTCGAGGAGATGAGTCTCACCGAGGACAATCCCGAGCAGTTCCTCGGGCGCCGCCTCGGCGAGCTCGCCTACCGGCCGCATCCCTACGGCCGCTCGATCCTCGGCTCGCGCGAGCTGATCCAGGCGCTCGCGCGCGACACCCTCAACGCGTACTACAAGAAGTACTACGTACCGCGGAACATGGTGGTCGTGGTCGTCGGCGCGGCGACGCCGGCCGAGATCCGACGTGCCGTGGACCGCACGTTCGGTCGGCTCACGGGACCCGCGCCCGTGCGCCAGCGCCTCGGGCCGCCGCCGCGCGTGGACCCCGGTCGCCGCCAGGACATCCGGCGGCCCGAGCAGCAGGCGTACCTCGGGATCGCGTGGCACGCGGCGCCGAACGGCAACCAGGACATCTACGCCGTCGATCTCCTGACCTACATCCTCGGCGACGGGCCGTCCTCGCGCCTCAACCGGACCGTGCGCGAGGACCGGGCCCTCGTCGCGTCGGTCGAAGCGAGCTACATCGCGCGCGAGCTCTCCGGCACCGTCGAGATCACCGCGCGGCTCGACGCCGACAAGCTGGACCAGGCGGAGGCGGCGATCGTGGAGGTGATCCGCCGGGCGCGCGAGGGCGGCGTCACCGACGCCGAGCGGCAGCGCGCGATCATCACCGCCGAGTCGAGCTACGCTTTCGACATTGAGACGGCCGAGGGGCTCGCCAAGTCCTACGGCCAGGCCGAGACGACCTGGACGCTCGCGGACGAGCTCGCGTACCTCGGGCGCCTGCGCGCGATCACGTCGGCGCAGATCCAGGGGGCGGCGCGCACCTACTTCGGCGACGACAACTACGCGCGCGTGCGCTTCGTGCCGGGCGGCAAGTGATGGCCGACGAGGCCACCCGGGTCGTCCTCGACAACGGCTTCACCGTCTTCGTGCGCGAGAACCCGGTCGCGCCGGTCGTCGCGGTGGCGCTCCTGGTCCGGATGGGCACCCGCTGGGAGACGGCGCAGAACGCCGGGATCTCGAACTTCGTCCACGCGATGATGGTCAAGGGGACGACGAAGCGGAGCGGCGGTGACATCGCCGAGGCGGTCGCGGGCATGGGCGGCAAGATCAGCGCCTCGGGCGACACCGACTACTCCGGCATCCAGGGGGCCGCGCTGGCGCGGTTCTGGCGCGAGCTCGTGGGCATCGTCGCCGAGATCGCGCTGACCCCGAAGCTCGCGGCCGACGAGGTCGACCG
>JBOHQB010000469.1:0-5072 GCA_050731995.1 Candidatus Rokuibacteriota bacterium | reverse complement strand
TCCGACGATCTTGCTGGCGCTGATCCTGGCAGTCACCGTCGGTCCGAGCTTCACGAACGTCGTCGTCGCCATCGCCGTGATCCTCTGGGCGCGCTACGCGCGCGTCATCCGCGGACAGGTGCTGACGCTGATGGGGCTCGACTTCATCGCGCAGGCGCGGATCGCGGGCGCGGGCGCGTGGCGCGTCATCACCCGGCACCTGCTGCCGAACACGCTCAACACCCTCGTCGTGCTCGTCACGCTCCAGGTCGGTTACGTGATCATCGTCGAGGCGTCGCTCTCGTTCCTCGGCGCCGGAATACCGCCGCCCACGCCGGCGTGGGGCTCGATGATCGCCGAGGGGCGTGACGTCGTGACGAGCGCCTGGTGGGTGTCCTCCCTCCCCGGCTTGGCGATCCTGCTCGTCGTGCTGTCGTTCAACCTGCTCGGGGACTGGCTGCGCGACACCCTGGACCCGAAGCTGCGCCAGCTCTGAGCGCGGCCCCGCGCATGGCCCAACCCGTCGTCGAGGTCGAGGACCTCCGGACCCACCTGGTCACGCGTTGGGGAACGATCAAGGCCGTGGACGGCGTGTCCTTCGCCGTCGGCGCCGGCGAGACGCTCGGGCTCGTCGGCGAGTCCGGCTCGGGCAAGACCATGACGTGTCTCAGCCTGGTGCGCCTCGTGCCGCGGCCCGCCGGGCGCATCCTCGGCGGCCGGGTCCTGCTCGACGGCGAGGACCTCCTGACCAAGAGCGAGGCGGACATGCAGCGCGTCCGGGGCCGGAAGGTCGCGATGATCCTCCAGGACCCCATGTCGTCGCTCAACCCGGTCTTCTCCGTCGGGATGCAGGTGCGCGAGCCCGTCGCCGCGTATCACGGACTCAGGGGCGGCGCCCTCACCGCGCGCGCGGCGGAGCTGCTCGCCTCGGTGCGGATTCCGGCGCCGGCCGAGCGGCTGCGCGCGTTCCCGCACCAGATGTCCGGCGGGATGCGTCAGCGCGTCGTCGGCGCGATGGCGATCGCCGCGCCGCCGCGCCTGCTGATCGCCGACGAGCCGACGACGAGCCTCGATCTGACGATCCAGGCGCAGTATCTGGGACTGCTGAAGGAGCTCCAGGAGCGTCACGGGCTGGCGATGATCTTCGTCACGCATAACCTGGGCATCGTGGCCCGGATGTGCGACCAGGTCGCGGTGATGTACGCCGGCCGGATCGTGGAGATGGGGCCCGTGCGGCAGATCTTCCGCGCGCCGGCGCATCCCTATACGCGGGCGCTCCTCGAGTCCGTGCCGCGCCTCGGCGTCAAGCGCGCGCGGCTCACGGCCATCGACGGCCAGCCGCCGGACCTGACCCGGCTCGCGGCGGGGTGCGCATTCGTGTCGCGCTGCGCGCACGCGATGGACCGCTGCCGTGTCGAGGCGCCGCCCGAGACGGCGGTGGCGGAGGCGCACGCCGCGCGCTGCTGGCTGCATGTCGCCGGGTAGCAGACCGCGGCTCCTCGAGGTCGAAGGGCTCACCAAGCATTTCACCGTGCGCCGCGGGCTCGGCTGGTCGAGGGGAACCGTGCGGGCGGTGGACTCGGTCTCGTTCGGCCTGGACACCGCGGCGACGCTCGGCCTCGTCGGCGAGTCGGGCTGTGGCAAGACGACGACCTCGAAGCTGATCCTCGGCCTCGAGCGACCGACGGCTGGCACGATCTGCTTCGAGGGCCAGGACGTCGCGGCGCTGGATCGCGACGGCGAGCGGAGATACCGGCGCTCGGTCCAGGCCGTGTTCCAAGATCCGTATGCGTCGCTCGACCCGCGCATGCGGGTCGGGGCGATCATCGCCGAGCCCCTTGTGATCAACGCCGACCTGGATGCCGCCGGCCGCCGCCGGCGAGTCGCCGAGCTCCTGGACCTGGTCGGATTGCCCGAGCGGTCCGCCGAGCTGTTCCCGCACGAATTCTCCGGCGGCCAGCGCCAGCGCATCGCGATCGCCAGGTCGCTCGCGCTCTCGCCGAGGCTGGTCGTGCTCGACGAGCCGGTCTCCGCGCTCGACGTCTCCATCCGCGCCCAGATCCTGAATCTGCTGACCGACCTTCAGGAACGGCTCGGCGTGTCGTATCTGTTCATCGCCCACGACCTCGCCGCCGTCGCGCACATGAGCCACACGATCGCGGTGATGTACCTCGGCCAGATCGTGGAGGTCGGCGACGCCGAGCGGATCGCGCTCGAGCCGAAGCATCCCTACACGCGGGCGCTCTTCTCGGCGGCGCTGCCGATCGATCTCGACGGGCATCGCGAGGAGATCGTCCTCACGGGCGAGGTGCCGAGCCCGCTCGATCCGCCCGGCGGCTGCCGATTCCATCCGCGCTGCCCGTTCGTCATGGACCGCTGCGCGACCGAGGAGCCCCCGCTCCGGCCCGAGTCGGGCCGGCGCGTCGCCTGCCACCTGTACTGACCAGCAAGCTGGCAGAATAGGGCCATGCCCGACCCCGAGACCCCGACGCCGCTCGATGCCGCGCGAAAGCTGGCTCCGCTGATCCGCTCCTGCGCCGAGGAGACCGAGGCCGGACGGGAGCTCCCGCGGCCGCTCTTCGAGGCGCTGGCCGACGCCGGCCTGTTCCGTCTGGCGCTTCCGCGCGCGGTCGGGGGCGCGGAGATCGACCTGCCGACGTACGCGCAGGTGATCGAGGAGATCGGCAGGGCCGACGCGAGCACGGGCTGGGTCGTCAACCAGTGCGCGATCTTCGCCACGTATGCCGCGCGCATGCCGCGCGAGGTCGCGTGCGCGATCTGGGACACGCCGCGCAGCGTCGTCGCGAACACGCCGCAGGCGAGCGCCCGGGCCGTGGTCGTGCCCGGCGGCTACCGCGTCACGGGGCGGCAGGGCTTCAGCACGGGCTGCCGGCACGCCGTCTGGCTGGCCGCGCACGCCCAGGTCATCGACGACGGGCAGGTGCGGCTCGACGGCGCCGAGCCGGAGACACGCTATCTGTTCGTGCCCGCCGCCGAGGCCGAGCTCCTGGACACCTGGCGCGTCCGGGGGATGCGCGGCACCGGGACGCACCACTTCGCCGTGAACGACGTCTTCGTGCCCGGCGAGCGCACGGTGCTCTCCGCGACCGCGCCGCTGCTCGAGACCGGACCGCTCTACAAGATGCCACGGACCCTGCTCTTCGCCTCGGGCGACGGCGCCGTGGCCCTGGGAATGGCCCGCGCCTGCCTGACCACGTTCTTCGATCTGGCCGGCGCCAAGACGCCGCGGGCCATGCAGGCCCTGCTGCGCGATCAGTCGATGATCCAGGTCGCGGTCGGCCAGGCGGAGGCGTACCTCCGCTCCGGCCGGGCGTTCCTGACCGAGACGATCCGGGAGATCTGGGACGGGGTGACGTCGACCGGCTCAATCACGCTCGATCAGCGCGCGACTCTGCGGCTCGCCACGACGCACGCGATCCGGCTCGCGGCGCAGGTCATCGACACCGTGTACAGCGCGGCCGGGGCGACGGCGGTCTACGAAGACCATCTGCTCCAGCGCCACTTCCAGGATATCCACGTCATCACCCAGCATCTGCAGGGACGCCTGTCCCACTACGAGCTGGTCGGGCGCCACTGGCTGGGACTTCCGGTCGACGAGGCTCGGCTCTAGTGAGTCTCGCGCGATACGGTGACACCGCGGCCCGCAACGCGGGGGCCGCGTTCGCGCCGAGAATGGCTCGCCTGTACGCCGCAGCTCGCTCGGGCCTGGCTCGCGCGACCCCCCATCCCCCAAGGGGGCTGGGGCGAGGGCAGTCTTCCGGCGGCGGCGCACTCGCCCCGCCCTGCGCTTCGCGCGGTGACACGGCTCGCCATACGGCGCTCACGCGATCCCCGCGTTGCAGGCCGCGGCGTGGCGCCGTCATAGTATCGCGCGGAACTCTCTAGATTCCTGACGGAGGCGCACATGAAAGCGACGGCGGCGGTTCTGTACGAGGTGAAGAAGCCGGTCGTGGTCGAGGAAGTGGAGGTGCTCGAGCCCGGACCGCACGAAGTGCTCGTTCGCTGGACCGCGAACGGCGTCTGCCACAGCGATCTGCACGTGATCACCGGCGACTACCCGCATCCCTTGCCCGTCGTTCTCGGCCACGAGGCCGCGGGCGTGGTGGAGCGCGTCGGCCCGGGCGTCGAGAGCGTGAAGCCGGGGGACCACGTCTGCTCGAGCTACATCCCGTCGTGCGGCAAGTGCTGGTACTGCATCGGCGGGCAGCCGACGATGTGCGCGCTGCGCGACAAGCCCCGCTGGTTCATGCTCGACGGCACGTCACGCTTCCGGAAGGGCGGGACGAGCCTCCATCACTTCCTGCAGGTCTCCGGCTACGCCACGCACTCGGTGGTGCTCGAGGAGAGCGTCATCCCGATCCGGAAAGACGCGCCCCTCGACGTCGTGTGCCTCGTCAGCTGCGGCGTGCTCGCCGGCGCCGGGCCGGTCTTCAATCGCGCGAAGGTGGTGCCCGGGGCGAGCGTGGCGGTGTGGGGGTGCGGCGGCGTGGGGCTCAACACGATCCAGGCGGCGCGCCTCGTCGGGGCGGGCAAGATCATCGCCGTGGACGTGATGCCGCAGAAGCTCGCGTGGGCAGAGGAGTTCGGCGCGACGCACGTCGTGAATGCGACCGTCGAGGACCCGGTCGCGCGCGTCCAGGCGCTGAGCGGGACCGGCGGCGTGGACTTCGCGTTCGAGGTCGTGGGGACGCAGGCGACGATCGAGCAGGCGCTCCTCTCCACCCACCGCGGTGGGACCTGCGTGGTGGTCGGCGTGTCGCCGGCCGGCACGCGGATCTCCGTCGACCCCGGGCTCTTCCTGCAGCAGCGCGTCCTCACGGGCAGCTCGTTCGGCGGCGGTCACCAGCGCACGGACGTCCCGATGCTGATCGACCTCTATATGAGCGGGCGGTACCGGCTCGACGAGCTGATCACGCGTCGCGTGCCGCTCGCCGACCTCAACCTCGCGTTCGATCAGATGCTGAAGGGCGAGGTCAAGCGCAGCGTCGTCGTATATCAATGAAGGTTCATCCGGGAATCCCGTGGGTAGCCGGGTACAGGTCGAGGCCTCCACAGTGAAAGTAGATGGCCGT
>JBOHQB010000468.1:0-13975 GCA_050731995.1 Candidatus Rokuibacteriota bacterium | reverse complement strand
CCAGGATGCCGAGCGCGAGCCCGCCCGTCACGGCCAGAGCCAGGGCCATCGAGCCGAGCAGCAGTGAGATCGGGAACGTCTCGCGCAGGATCTCCGTCACCGTACGGGTCTTGTACACGAACGACATACCGAAGTCACCGGTGACGGCCTTGCGCAGGAAGATCGCAAACTGCCGCCAGAGAGGCTTGTCCAAGCCGTAGGACGCCGCGAGGACTTTCTGCCCCTCGGGCGACAATGGGTTGGCTCCCTCGGCGACCGGATCGAGCGGGCTGCCCGGCGTGGCGTGCATCACCAGAAAGGTGACGAGCGCCATCGCGAGGAGCGTGGGGAGCAGCCACAGGATGCGGGAAACGGCGTACTGGAGCACCGGCCCTCCGGTTGCGCTACTATCCCGGCATCCGGCGGGGCAGTCAAGAACTTCAGGGGCCGGTACCGGTGCCGCCCCGGATGTCGTAGACTCGGCGAGCGCACCACCCGGCGCGGGAGGAGTGTCGAACGGCCATGGCCGACACCAAGAAGACCAGGATCCTCATCATCGGCGGCGGGTTCGCGGGTGTGTACACGGCGATGGAGCTGGAGCGGCTGCTCAAGCGCGACCCGACCGTGGAGATCAACCTCGTCAGCAAGGAAAACTACATCGTCTTCCAGCCGATGCTCCCGGAGGTCATCTCGGGCGCGATCGGGATCACAGACGTCATCTCCCCCATCCGGCGGCTGTGCCCGCGAACCAACCTCTTCACGCGTCCGGTCGAGTCGATCGACCTGGCCAGGAAGCGCGTGACGGCGGGCTCCGGCTTCGACTCGCGGGAGTACTACCTGTCCTACGACCACCTGGTCATCGCGGTCGGCAACCTCACGAGCTTCGCCGGGCAGTCCGGTCTCATGGAGCACGCGATGCCCTTCAAGTACCTCGGCGACGGGCTCTCCCTGCGCAACCACGTGATCCACGCGATGGAGGAGGCGGACATCGAGCAGGACCCGGAGGTCCGCCGGGCGCTGCTCGCCTTCGTCATCGGCGGCGGCGGGTTCTCGGGTGTCGAGGCGATCGCCGAGCTCAACGACTTCGTGCGCGGCAGCGTCAAGCACTTCCGGAACATCAATCCAAAAGAGATTCGCACGGTCCTGCTCCACTCCGGCCCGCTGATCCTGCCGGAGCTGCCCGAGAGCCTCGCGCGATACGCGCAGAACCTCCTCGTGGAGCGCGGCGTCGAGGTCATGATCAAGACGCGGCTGCAGGGGGCGACGGCCGGGTACGCGCTGCTCAGCAACGGCGAGCGGATTCCGACGCGTACGCTCGTGAGCACGGTGCCGTCGACGGCGAACCCGATCGTGAACGACCTGCCCGTCAAGAAAGAGAAGGGGCGGATCGTCGTCAACCAGTTCCTCGAGGTGCCGGACGCGCCCGGCGTGTGGGCGGCCGGCGACTGCGCGTGGATCGTGGACCCGGAGACCGGCGAGCCGCATCCGCCGACGGCGCAGCACGCGATCCGCGAGGGGAGGTGCCTGGCGCGGAACATCGTCGCGACGATCCGCGTCGGCGCCAAGAAGCCGTTCCACTTCCACGCGCTCGGCAAGCTCGGCGCCCTCGGCCACCGCCGCGCCGTCGCCGAGGTCTTCGGCGTCAAGATCTCGGGATTCATCGCGTGGTGGCTCTGGCGGTTCATCTACCTCATGAAGATGCCGGGCCTCGACCGCAAGGTGCGCGTCGCGGTGGGCTGGTTCCTCGACCTCATCCTCGGCGCCGACATCGTCCAGCTCCGCACCGACCGGCCGGCCTCCATCCGGCGCGAGCACTTCGAGGCGGGCGAGACGATCTTCCGCGAGGGCGAGCGCGGCGACCGCTTCTACGTCATCGTGGACGGCGAGATCGACATCGTGCGCACGGCGCCGGAAGGAAAAGAGACGTTCATCATCCGGATGGGGCAGGGCGAGACCTTCGGCGAGATCGCGCTCGTGCGCGAGACGCCGCGCACCGCGACGGCGCGCAGCGCGAGCAAGGTGAATCTGCTCTCGATGGACCGCGAGACGTTCCAGACACTCTTCGCGACGATGCCGCCGCTGCGGCGGCTGTTCGAGGAGCTCATCGACAGCCGGATCGGAGCGGCCCCGGCGCGATGAGGGCGGCGAAGGGGTCGAAGCGGGCGGCGCGGCCGGCCCCCGGCCCCCGGCCCCCCACGCCCGAGGAGGAGCGGCTCGAGCACGCGACCGACCGGGCGGCGCACTGGCGGCGGTGGGGACCGTACCTCTCCGAGCGGCAGTGGGGCACCGTCCGGGAGGACTACAGCCCGTTCGGCACGGCGTGGGAGTACCTGCCGCACGACCACGCGCGGTCGCGCGCCTACCGCTGGGGCGAGGACGGCCTCGCCGGCATCTCGGACAATCACCAGCGCCTCTGCTTCGCGTTGGCGCTCTGGAACGGCGCCGATCCCATTCTGAAAGAGCGTCTCTTCGGGCTGACCGGCAACGAGGGCAACCACGGCGAGGACGTCAAGGAGTACTACTTCTACCTCGACAGCACGCCGACCCACTCCTACATGAAGTACCTCTACAAGTACCCGCAGCAGGCCTACCCCTACGAGCAGATCCTCACGGAGAACCGGCGGCGGGACCGGATGCAGCCCGAGTACGAGCTGATCGACACCGGCGTCTTCGACGACGACCGCTACTTCGACGTGTTCGTCGAGTACGCGAAGGCCGCGACCGACGACATCCTCGTGCGGATCACCGCGACCAATCGCGGCGGCGCGCGCGCCGACCTCCACCTGCTGCCGACGCTCTGGTTCCGCAACACGTGGTCGTGGGAGCCGGGCAAGGCTCGGCCGCGGCTGTGCGCCGCCCGGGCGCGTACCGGCTGGGCGGAGGTCGAAGTGGAGCACGAGACGCTCGGGCGCCGCTGGCTCTACTGCGAAGGACCGGCCGAGCTCCTGTTCACCGAGAACGACACGAACGCGACTCGGCTCTGGGGCGCGGCGAACGCGTCGCCCTACGTGAAGGACGCGTTCCACGAGTACGTGGTCCACGGCCGGCTGGACGCGGTCAACCGCGCGCAGGTGGGGACGAAGGCCGCCGCGTACTATCGCCTGACGCTCCAGCCCGGCGAGAGCGCGACGGCGTGCCTGCGACTGACCGACGCGGCGGCCAAGGGCGACCCGTTCGGCAAGGGCTTCGACGCGACGCTCGCCGAGCGCATTCGCGAGGCCGACCAGTTCTACGCGACCGTGATCCCGGCCGACGCCTCGGACGACGCGCGGCGGGTGATGCGCCAGGCGCTCGCGGGCATGCTCTGGAGCAAACAGTTCTACCACCTCGACATGCAGCGCTGGCTCGCGGGCGATCCGGCCCTGCCGCCGCCGCCGCGCGAGCGGCTGCGCGGACGCAATCACGAGTGGGTGCACCTGTACAACGAAGACGTCATCTCGATGCCCGACAAGTGGGAGTACCCGTGGTACGCTGCCTGGGATCTGGCGTTCCATATGATCGCGACCGCGCTGGTGGATCCGGACTTCGCCAAGTCGCAGCTGATCCTGTTCCTGCGCGAGTGGTATATGCATCCGAACGGCCAGATCCCCGCGTACGAGTGGAGGCTCGGCGACGTGAACCCGCCCGTGCACGCGTGGGCGGTCTGGCGCGTCTACAAGATCGACCGGCGGGTGCGCGGCGTCGCCGACCGCCAGTTCCTCGAGAAGGCGTTCCAGAAGCTCATGCTCAACTTCACGTGGTGGGTAAACCGCAAGGACGCGGGCGGCAAGAACGTCTTCGAGGGCGGCTTCCTCGGGCTCGACAACATCGGCGTCTTCGACCGCTCGGCACCGCTGCCCACGGGCGGCCACATCGAGCAGTCCGACGGGACCTCGTGGATGGCGATGTACTGCCTCAACATGCTCGCGATCGCGCTCGAGCTCGCGTACGACAACCCCGCGTACGAGGACGTCGCGAGCAAGTTTTTCGAGCACTTCGTCTACATCGCGAAGGCGATGAGCGACCTCGGCGGCGAGGGCATGACGCTCTGGGACGACGAGGACGGCTTCTTCTACGATGTCCTGCAAACGCCGCACGAGTCGCGCAAGATGAAGGTCCGCTCGATGGTGGGGCTGATCCCGCTCTTCGCCATCGAGACGTTCGACTCCACGGCCATCGAGCGGCTCGAGGGATTCCGCCGGCGCACGCGGTGGTTCGTCGACAACCGGCCGGAGTTCCGCAAGCACATGGACCTCCGCGCGCTGCCGGACGGCGGCGTCCGGGCGCTCCTCTCGGTCTGCACGCGCGAGCAGCTGATCCGCGTCCTCGGCTACATGCTCGACGAGGCGGAGTTCCTGTCGCCCTACGGGGTCCGCGCGCTGTCGCGCTTCCACAAGGACCACCCGTACATGATGGTGGTCGACGGCGCCGAGCACCGGGTGGACTACGAGCCCGCGGAGTCGGCGCAGGCCATCTTCGGCGGCAACTCGAACTGGCGCGGGCCCATCTGGTTCCCGGTGAACTACCTGCTCATCGAGTCGTTGCAGAAGTTCCATCATTTCTTCGGCGACGATCTGAAGGTCGCGTGCCCGACGGGGTCGGACCGGCTCATGAATCTGTGGGATGTTTCGGCCGACCTGTCGCGGCGCCTCGTCCACCTCTTCCTGAGAGGCGCCGATGGCCGCCGGCCGGTGTACGGGGAAAAGAAGAAGTTCCAGGACGATCCGCACTGGAAGGACCTGATCGCGTTCTACGAGTATTTCCACGGCGACAACGGGGCCGGGATCGGCGCGAGCCACCAGACGGGCTGGACCGGCGTCGTCGCGAAGCTCATGCAGCAGTCGGGGGAGTAGCGCCCCTCAGCCGCGCCGGCCGCGGCGGGCGGGCTTCCGGCGAGGGCCCGTGAGGATCCGCCAGGCGCGCAGCGTCTCGGCGACAGACCACGCCTGCGCGATGCAGCCGCGTGGCGGGAACGGCGCGTCGCCGTCGAAGATCTCCGAGATCGAGCCGACGCCGTAGTCCGTCAGGTGGTCCGCCATCGGCGAGAGGAACGAGCGCGCGACGACGGCGTCCCCGTACACGGCGAAGTGGGCGAGGGCGAACGGTCCCAGGAGCCAGCCCCACACCGTGCCCTGGTGGTAGGAGCCGTCGCGCTGCGTCTGGTCGCCGCCGTACCGTCCCCGGTAGGCGGGATGGCCGGGCGCGAGGCTGCGCAGGCCGAACGAGGTGAGCAGGTGGCGCGCGCACGCGTCCACGACGGCGCGCCGTCGCGTCGCGTCGAGCGGGCTCGCCGGCAGCGCCGCCGCGAGGATCTGGTTGGGTCGCAGCGCCGAGTCGTCGCCGTCCGGGCCGTCGATCACGTCGAAGCAATGGCCGGCGCCCGCGTTCCAGAAGCGGCCGAACCCCGCGGCCGCACGCCGCGCGAGGGTCTCCCACTCGCCTGAGGGACGGCGGATGGCGCGCGCGAGCTCCGCCATCGCGCGGAGCGCGTTATACCAGAGGGCATTGACCTCGACGGGCTTGCCCATGCGGGGCGTCACGACCCAGTCGCCGACCTTGGCGTCCATCCACGTGAGCTGCACACCCGGCTCGCCCGCCCGCACGAGCCCGTCGGCCGGGTCCACGCCGATGCCGTAGCGCGTGCCCTCGAGGTGGGCGCGCACCATCGTCTCGAGAACGGGGTAGAGGTCCCGGACGAGCCGCGCGTCGCCCGTTGCCTGGTAGTGCGCCCGCACCGCCTCGAAGTACCAGAGCGACGCGTCGACCGTGTTGTACTCGGGCGTCTCGCCCGTATCGGGGAAGCGGTTCGGGAGCATGCCGCGGTCCACGAAGCGCGCGAAGGTCCGGAGGATGCGCGCGCCGATGTCCGCGCGGCCCGTCGCGAGCGTGAGGCCGGGGAGCGCGATCATCGTGTCGCGCCCCCAGTCGGCGAACCAGTGGTAGCCCGCGATCACCGTCATGCCGTCGGGGTCGTCGGCTCTCGGCCGCCGCGCGACGAACTGGTCGGCGGCCAGGACGAGCTGGCGGATCCATGCCGGCGCGTTCTTGTCGCCGCCGCGATCCCAGCGCTCGAGCACATCGGCCTCGTGGCGGGCCCGCCGGCGCCACGCGGCCTCGACGTCGGTCGGGGGCCGCGCTTCGGCCGAAGCCACCAGGACCATCGTCTCGCCCTCGGCGAGCGTCGTCGTGAACGTGGCCACGTGCAGGTGGTCTTCGTAGGCCTCGAGCCCGCGCTCGGCCTCGCACGCGAGGTGGAACCCCCGGAACCAGGTGTGCGCGGGCGCCACCCGGGCCGACCCGCCCGGCGCCCGGCACAGCAGCTGGACGGGGTGGGCGCCGTGGTACGCGGTGACGCGCACGCCGCCGTCCACCGGCTCCACATCCATGTGCCAGCCGTTCCCGCGTGTCGTGCCGTGGTAGTCGCGGTAGTTGACGAGCGCCTGAAGATGCAGCGTGACCGGCCCGCTGCTCCGCCGCACGCGGTAGCGCGTCCAGGTGGTGTTCGCGCCGGGCTCCATCCAGATCCGCTTCTCGAGCCGCGCGTCGCCGAGCGCGTACGTCCAGACCGGCGTGGTGCCGTCGAGCTCGAACCGCTCGAGCTCGCTGTAGCCGTGCGGGTCGACGGTACCGTCGGCCCAGCGGTTGGCGCCCAGCGCCCACGTCCGGTCCGCGTACTCGGCCGCCTCGTCCGCCTTCGAGACCAGCAGCGTGCGACCGAGCGGCGGGGTGAGCGCGGCGACGAGCAGGCCGTGATACCGGCGCGTCGGCAGCCCGGCGACGGTGCCCGAGGCGAAGCCGCCGAGGCCGTTCGCACAGAGCCACTCGCGGGACTCCGCGAGCTCGAGGCGTCCGCAGATCTCGCGGCCCCAGGCGAGGCCCGCGTGCGTCGGACGGTTCGCCATCAGCCGCCGCGCGCGAACTCCGGATAGAGCGTCATTCCGCCGTC
This sequence comes from Candidatus Rokuibacteriota bacterium, assembly GCA_050731995.1. Taxonomy (GTDB): domain Bacteria; phylum Methylomirabilota; class Methylomirabilia; order Rokubacteriales; family CSP1-6; genus JBOHQB01. The sequence continues at coordinate 7,071 of JBOHQB010000468.1, read as the reverse complement.
CACGAAAATCGTCTGGCCGGTGATGTAGTCGGCCTCGTCCGAGACGAGCCACGCGGCGACGCGGCCGATGTCCTCGGGCTCGCCGATCCGGCCGTACGGGATCAGCTTCAGGAGCGCGGCGAGCGCCGCCTCGGTCTCCCACGCCGCGCGGTTGATCGGCGTGCGGATCGCACCGGGCGCGATCGAGTTCACGCGGACGCGGTGCGCCGCGAGCTCCTGCGCGAGGGACTGCATCAGCAGCCGCACGCCGCCCTTCGACGACGCGTAGTTCGCGTGCCCGGCCCAGGGGATCAGCTCGTGCACCGACGACACGCAGACGATCTTGCCGGCCGCCCGCGAGGCGTCGGGGCGCACGCCCTGCTTGATCATCGCGCGCGCGGACCGGCGCGCGCAGAGGAACATGCCGGTCAGGTTCACGCCGATCACGGCATTCCACTGTTCCAGGGTCATCTCGGTGAACGCGGCGTCGCGCTGCACGCCCGCGTTGTTGACGAGGATGTCGAGGGCCGGCCAGCGGGCGAGCACCGTGTCGAACATCCGGTCGACATCGTCCTCGCGCGAGACGTCGGCCCGGACCGTGACCGCCTCGCCGCCGCCGGCCCGAATGTCGGCCGCGACGCGCTCGGCGCCGTCCGCCGCCGCCGAATAGTTCACCGCGACCCTGGCACCGGCGGCGCCCAGCGCCCTGGCGATCGCGGCGCCGATGCCCGACGAGGCGCCGGTGACGAGCGCCGTCTGTCCCGCGAGAAGCTGTCGCTCCATGACCCCCTGCGATGGTACCCGACCGACCGGTCCATTTGACACGGGTCGCTGGGGTGCCTATGGTGCGGCCAGACGGCGCGGATCCTCGTGATCGACGACGAGCCCGACATCCGGTCGATGCTGTACGACCTCCTGACCGAGGAGGGTCACGAGGTCGTCGCCGCCGACGGCCGCCGGGGCCTGGCCGTGCAGCGCGAGCGGCCCGCGGATCTCATCATCACCGACATCTTCATGCCCGAGAAGGAGGGCATCGAGTTCCCCGACGGCAAGATCATCGCGATGTCGGGGGGCGGCGATCGGGGGCCTGACTACGCGGCCGGCTGGCCGCCGGCGTCGGCGTCGAGCGGCAGCACGACGGTGAACGTCGAGCCCTTGCCGACCTCACTCTCGACCTCGATCGTCCCGCCGTGACTCTGCACGATGCCCAGGCTCACCGAGAGACCCAGCCCGGTGCCGCTCACCTCGGGCTTCGTGGTGAAGAACGGGTCGAAGATGCGGTCGCGGTGCTCGGGCGGGATGCCGGGTCCGGTGTCCTCGAACGACACGCGTGCGGTCTTGTCGTCCCGCTTCGTGCGGATCGTCAGCGAGCCGCCGTTGGGCATGACGTAGACGGCGTTGTTGACGATGTTCAGGAAGACCTGCTTGATCCGGGGAACGTCGACCTCGACCGGCGGGAGGTTCGACGCGTACGCCTCGTCGACGGCGATCGCGCTGAACGCGCCCTGTCGCCGGAGCATCGCGAGCACCTGATCCAGCACGGTGTTGAGATCGGCGGGCTCGGGCATGAAATCGCGCTGGCGGCTGAACTGGAGCAGATCGCGCACGATGTCGCGCGCCCGCGACGCCTCCTCCTGGATCAGGCCGAGCTCCTGGCGCATCGCGTCGCCCTCCGGGAGGCGCTCGGCGAGGAACGACGCGAACCCGAGCACGGTCGTCAGCGGGTTGTTGATCTCGTGCGCGATGTTCGCCGCCAGCTCGCCGATCGCCGCCAGCTTGGTGGACTGGACCAGCTGCGCCTGCGTCTGCTTGAGCTGGGTCATCTGCTGCTTGACGTCGTCGTAGAGCCGCGAGTTCTCGATCGCCAGCGCGCCCTGGAGCGCGATGCCCTCCGCGAGGCGCAGCTCCTCGCGGTTGAACCGGTGCGTGTCACGCATCCAGACGATCGAGAAGCCGCCGATGACCTCCCCTTTCCAGAGCATCGGCTGGACGAGGATGGACTTGTGCGGGATCAGCCTGGCCAGCGGGTGGTCGAATCGCGGATCGGTCTGGCTGTCCGGTGAGCAGATCGGTTCCACAAGCGTCCGGGAGCGCCGGATCAGCGGGTCGCCGACGACCACGGAGAGGTTGGCACCTCCCGGCAACAGATCCTTCGGCACGTGATAGCCCACCAGCGGCAGGAAGCGGTCGCCGCCCGGCGCGAGCAGCCACGCGATGCCGGTGTCGGCGCCCATCGCGCGGACCATCTCGCGGGTCGTCCGCCGGAGGATCTCCGTGAGGTCGAGCGTGGAGCCGACCGCCTGGCTCACGCTCACGAGCGTCTCGGTATGGCGAAGCCGCAGCTGCGTCTCCTCGTAGAGTCGCGCGTTGCGAATGGCGACCGCGGCGGAGGTGGCCAGCGCCTGCGCGAGCGCGATCTCGTCCTGTTCGAAGATCCTGCGCTGCCGGCTCAGCGCCACCAGCACGCCGAGGGGCTCGTTCTCGAGGAGCAGCGGAACGCCGAGACAGGAGACGAGACTCTCGGAGCGCGCCCACTCCTGCTCGCGGAAGCGCGGGTCGATCTGGAGGTCGGGCAGCGTCAGCGGAGCCAGGTGCTCCATGACCCAGCCCACGAGACCCTCGCCCGGCTCGAAGTGGCGGCGGTCGTCGGGCCGCTCGGCGAGGCCCGACTGCGCCGAGAGGATGTACGCGCCCGGCGCCTGCTGCAGCCAGATGCGCACCACGTCCACGCCCAGCCGCGTGCGGAACAGCTCGGTGAACCGCTGTAGGACCTCGGACATCTGCAAGCTCGAGGCGAGCAGGTGCCCGGCCTCGACGAGACTCTCCTGCTCGGCGGCCCGCCGGACGACGCCCTCGTAGAGCCTGGAGTTCTCCACCGCGATCGCGACCTGGTTGGCGACGATGTTGAGCAGCTGCTCCTCGTCCGCCTTCGCGCCCGGCGGCAGGACGTTGCGGGCGATCATCGCCCCCAGCCCGCGGCCCCGCGCCACGAGCGGCAGCGTCCAGTCCACCTCCGCCCAGTCGCCCTGAGGATGCACGCCCGTGCCCGCGAGCACGCTGCGCGGCCGGCCGGCCGGCTCCACCTGCCCCGAGACGGACACGCGGGTCTCACCGTCCTTGAGCTCGACGCTGAGGCTCGTCGTGCCGAGCGCGCGCGACAGGCCGGGGAGGAGCTGCTCGAGCATCGTCTTGACGCCGACCTCGGAGGTGATGTCCTGCACGGCCCGGTGCAGGTCGGCGAGCTGGCCCGCGCGCCGGACGAAGTGCTGGTTGAGGCGCTTGAGCTCCTCGACCTGGTTGACGAGCCGGTAGACGAGCCGCTGGTTCAGCTCGCGGAGGTACTGCCCTTCCTCGCGCGCCTCAACGTGCTCGCGCTTGCCGCGCAGGAACTCCTCGACCTCCCTCGGGAAGGTGTCGACGTCGATCGGCTTCTGGATGTAGCCGTCGCAGCCGGCGACGAGCGTGCGCTGACGGTCGCCTTCCATGGCGTAGGCGGTCACCGCGATGACCGGCGTCGTCGCCATCGCCGGGAACGACTTGAGCACGGAGACGACCTCGTAACCGTCCACCGCGGGAAGGTTCACGTCCAGCAGAATGAGGGCGGGCGCCTCGCGGATCGCGGCCTCGATGCCCGCCAGCCCGTCCTCGGCGTCGACGATCTCGTAGCCCTCGGCCTCCAGGACCGCGCGCACGAGCAGGCGGTTCTCGCGGTTGTCCTCGATGTGGAGGATCTTGCCCCGCCTGTCCCGGGAGCGGCCCGTCGGTGCCCGCATTCCGCGCGATCCCCTAGCTCGCCGTCACTCCGGCGAGCGGCAGCGTGAAGTGGAAGGTCGACCCCAGGCTCTCGCGGCTCTCCGCCCAGATCCGGCCGTGGTGGAGCTCGACGAACTTCTTGCTGATCGCCAGGCCCAGCCCCGTGCCGTCGGCCTGCTGCGCCAGCGGGTTGTCGAGCCGCTGGAACGGCTCGAAGAGACGCACGAGATCCGCGTCCGAGATCCCGATGCCCGTATCCGCCACCGAGATGTGCACGTGCTGCGCTTCCTGGCGGACCTGCACGAGCACCCGCCCGGTCGAGGTGAACTTGATCGCGTTCGACACGAGGTTCAGCAGCACCTGCTTGATGCGGGTGCGATCCGCCTCGACGCGGGCGAGCTCCACCGGCACGTCCTTCTCGAGCTTCAGGCGCCGGTCGCGGACGAGGGGCAGCGACGACTCGATGCACTCGTCGACGAGGTCGTGCAGGTCGATCGTCTCGAGCCGCATCTAGAACTTCCCGGCCTCGATCCGCGAGAAGTCGAGGATGCCGTTGATCAGCTCGAGCAGGTGCCGGCTCGAGTTGTGCACCGAGCGGATGTACGCTTCCTGCCGCTCGGTGAGGTCGCCGTCGAGGCGATTGAGCAGCACCTTCGAGAAGCCGATGATCGAGTTGAGCGGGGTGCGTAGCTCGTGGGACATGGACGCGAGGAGCTGGGACTTGTGCCGGCTCGCCTCCATCAGCTGCGCGTTCGAGCGCGAGAGCCCCTCGTACAGACGCGCGTTCTCGAGCGCGATCGCGGCCTGCGCGGCGAGCAGCGCGAGCACGTCCAGTTCGTCGAGGTCGAAGATCTCGCCCGAGAGCTTCTCGCCCAGCAGCAGGATGCCGCTCAGCGCGTTCTCGATCCGCAGCGGCACGATGAGCGAGGCGCGGATCGCCTCGAGCTCGCCCTCGGCCGTCTCGAAGTAGCGCGCGATCCGCGGATTCAGCTTCGCCTCTTCCTTGACGAGCAGCCCCTCGTTCGACGTGAGCCACTGCACGATCGCACTGTCGGCGCGGATGGACTCGACGCCGACGCCCTCTTCGAGCGTCGTCTCCTCGCGGTACGTCACGTAGGAGTTCGTCGCCGTGTCGTGGATCATCAGCGCCGCGTGGGTCAGCGGGACACCGCGCACGAGACCGTGGATGACCGTGTCCACGAGCTCGTTGAAGCTGAGGATCGCGCTCATCCGCTTGCTGAGCGCGATGAGGGTGTCGTAGCACCCGTGACGCTGGCTGAAGACCATCCGCTGGATGCGGTCCTCGAGCCCCTGGCCGAGCGGTCCGATCAGCAGCGTCATGAGGAAGCCGACCGGGATGACGATCCAGATCGCGCTGTACTGCTCGAGGTCGAAATAGCGCTCGACGCCCCACGTGATGGCGGCGAGGGCGCCCGTGAGGACGGCGCCGCTGATCCCATACACGATGACCTTCTTCACCGCGACGTCCACCGCGAAGAGGCGGTAACGGACGATCGAGGTGCCGAGCATCAGGGCGAAGATCATGTTCGCCGGAATGCCCATCGGGTAGATCTCGTCGGCGGCCGGGATCAGGCGCGTCAGGAGGAAGCGCGCCAGGTCGATGAGGCCGCCGGTGAGGCTGACGATCGTGCCGAGCAGGATCAGCGTGCCGCGGTTGCGACGGAAGCTCGAGTCCACGGCCCGCTGGGCGCGGACGAGGTGGACGACGCCGTAGACCATGAAGAAGAACAAGTAGAGCACCCAGCCGTTGTAGAGCGGGCCCGGCGCGGGGGCCCACCCCCAGTAGCTCATCTTCACGCCCTTCATGAACAAGCTCGTGCCGCTGGCGTTGACGAGAGAGTAGAAAAGCGCGATCGCGTAGGCGAGCACGAGCGACGGCCGGTGGCGCGTCGTGGCGTCGAGGAAGATCAGGACGAAGTGGTAGTAGAAGGCCGGCACGAGGAGGATGCCGACGTGGATGACGATCTCGGCGAAGTAGGCGGACCCCTCGTCGAGGCTCGTCCGGAGCATGAACGAGCCGAAGTTCCAGAGCGCCATCCCCGACGCGAAGTAGGCGAAGACGCGGTTCAGCCGGCTCCCGGGGTTGCGCAGGAGCGACAGCCCGGCGAGCGAGACGTTGAGGACGAACGCTACGAGGGGGAGAAGACTATGCGGACTCACCGACGTTCCCCTCGCGCCCCTGGAAGGGGAAACTGATCTTGTCCTTGGCCCGCTGCGCCTCGATCTCGTCGCGCAGAATGCCGAAGACGAAGACATCCCAGTGGTGCGTGCCGTCGAAGCCCGCTTCGCGGAGGACGCCCTCCTGGACGAACCCGTTGCGCCGGAGCGAGTTCATACTCAGAATATTGTACTCGTACACCTTCGCTTCGATGCGACGCAAACCGAGCACGTCCACGCCGTAGAAGGAGATGAGCCGCCCGGCTTCCACGCCGTACCCGCGCCGCATGGCGCGCTGGTCGGTGAGGATCGTCTCGAGGAAGCAGTACCCCTCGAGCAGGTGGATGTTGAACAGCCGGACCACCCCGACCGGCCTCCCCCAGCCGCGGTTGGCCTCGATGACGAGGCACACCTGGGTCGGGTCCGTCAGCACGGCCTCGAAGAACGTCGGCGACTTGTCGTAGACGTGTTTGTAGGCGTGGAGGAACTCGCTGCCGACCATCCGCTCGAGGAACGGATCCTCCACCCACTCGGACAGGTACTGGAGGTCGCCCGGGACCATCGTGCGCAGGTGGACTCGTCGCCCCTGCGCGATCACCACTCCTTTACGCCCGGCGCGCAGCCCTCCCTCGACCGGCGCCTCGACCGGTGTTCCCTCACCCAAGGCTCACATCCCGGCGCCATTCCAGAGCTCGAACGCCGGGACGGTGCCGGATTCCTTCAGTGCCCAGGCCATCATCCGGTTGGCCCGCAGCACCAGGCGGCCACCCTCAGCGTCCAGCGCGCGCTGTCCGTAGAGTAGCGCGGCCACACCGCACGCGTCGAGAATGACCTTCGTCTCGCCCCGCGCCCGGAGCTCCCCCGCCATCACTGGTTCAGGAAGATGACGGCCTTGGTGAGCGGGAAGCCGAGCACGTACTCCTCCGCCGAGAGCTGACAGAATCCCCCGAACGGGGTGTCGGCGATATGGCCGCTCCTGCAGATGCTCGGGAGCCCCTCGATCTCGAGCTCCTTCGGGTTGAGGTACCAGTCACCCGAGAGCCCCAGGAGGGAGCCGTCGAACGGGATCAGGAACACCCCACTGAACGGACCGGGCTTGCGGCCGTCGTTCTTCAGATTCCACGTGCCGCTGACCAGCGCCAACGGTGACACCTGGCCGGT
>JBOHQB010000467.1:0-3263 GCA_050731995.1 Candidatus Rokuibacteriota bacterium | reverse complement strand
CGCCTGAGGCGGCGCCGGCGGCGTCCCCGGCCGCGCCGGACCGCGCCGGCTCGCCCGGAGATCGTGCCGCTCGATCCGCGCGCGCAGCGTATTGCGCGAGATGCCCAGCACCGAAGCCGCGCGCGAGATGTTCCAGTGGGTCCGCGCGAGCACGTCCGTGAGGTGGGCACGCATCGCGTCGTCGAGGGTCGGCAGCGGCGCCGGGCTCGGCGGCGACTCGGCGGGCACGTCGAGCAGCGCGGGCGTGATCTCCGGCGCCTCGCCCAGGAGCGCGACGCGCTCCATGAGGTTCGCGAGCTCGCGGACGTTGCCCGGCCACGCGTACGCCGCGAGCGCGTCGCGCGCGGCGGCGGAGAGCGTCTTGGGCCCGAGCCCGTACTCCACGCACGCGCGCGCCAGGAAATGCTCGGCGAGCAGGAGAACGTCGCGCCCGCGCCGGCGCAGCGGCGGCAGTGCCACCGTCAGCACCGCGAGCCGGTGGTAGAGGTCCTCGCGGAAGCGGCGCTCGTGGGCGCGGCGGCGGAGATCCTCGCTGGTCGCCGCGACAATGGCGACGTCCGCCGGCTCGCTCCGCGTCGCTCCGAGCCGGCGGACCACGCGCTCCTCGAGGACCGTGAGGAGCTTGGCCTGCAGCGCCTCGGGCATGAGTCCGATCTCGTCCAGGAAGAGGGTGCCGCGGTGCGCGGCCTGGAAGAGACCGGGTTTCGCCTGGCGGGCGTCCGTGAAGGCGCCGCGCTCGAACCCGAACATCTCGGCCTCGAGCAGCCCCTCGGGAATCGCGGCGCAGTTGACGTCCACGAACGGGCCGTCGCCGCGCGGCCCCGCCCGGTGGATCGCGCGGGCGAGGAGGCCCTTGCCCGTTCCCGTCTCGCCCTCGATGAGGACGGGCGGGAGGCGCTCGGAGCCCGTCCCGCGCTGGAGCAGGCGGGCCAGCCGGCGGCGGAGCCCCGACAGGGCGGCGGACTCGCCCAGCATGTCGTCGAGCGGCGTGGGCGCCGAGGCGGATCCGGCTCGCGACGCGACGACGGCACTCACGCCCGGTCCCACGTCACCCCCGCGGCCTCGACGTAGCGCCGCACCAGATCGGCCGCCAGCGTCCGCACGCGCGACGCGGCGTCCGCGTCGCCGCCGAGCGCGGCGAGTCCCTCGGCCACCTTGATGCACTGCTCGACCATCGTGCGGTCGCCGAGAGCGCCGAAGGCCTCGGCGGCCTGCAGCACGCCGTTGAACGATCCCTGCTTGCGCGCGCGGAAGAGCGCGGTCCAGTACGTCTCACGGGCGCGTGACTCGCACGCCTTGCGCATGCCGGGCAGCACGCCCATTCGCACGGACGCGGCCGCGACCTGGACGAGTCCGGCCCAGCCCGGGTGAGCGAGCGCGGCGGCGTACCCCTCCCGCCAGGCGCGCACGGCAACGGTCGTGTCGCCGGCCTCGACCGCGCGATCCATCACCTCGATGTGCGTCGTCCAGGGCCCCTCCATGTCTCTCTCTCCTTCAGCGCGCCTGCGGGACGGCGCGCTCGACACCGAGCATCTTCCCGCGCCAACGGTCCACGAACATCCGCACCCGCAGCGGACCGAGCGGGTCCTGGCCCTGCTCCGCCACGCGCTGGGCGATCTCGACGCACTGCTCGACCATCTCGCGGTCCTCGAGCTCCACGAAGACGGCGGCGACGCGCAGGACACCGTCGAGCGAGGCCTCGCCGCGCGCGCGAAACAGCGCGGTGAGGTAGAGCTCGCGGGCGCGCGCGCGGGCGGCCTGCTCGAAGCCGCCGAGCTCGCCGAGGCGACGGTGGGCGTCCGCGACTTCCACGAGGCCTTCCCAGCGGCGCGCGTTGACGGCGGCGAGGTAGGCCTCGTGCCAGAGGCGCGCGGCCGCCGGATAGTCCTTGCGCTCGACGGCCTCGTTCACCCGTCCGAGCGAAACGTGCCACGGGGGCGGCGTGACGGGCCCCGCGGCGGCCGCGGTCAGGACCTCGACCGCTGCGATGACCAGGATCATCAGCCCGATCATGGACACCGCCGCGACGATCAGGGTCACGAACCAGCGCGTAGCCACTGAGTCCTTCATTACTACCTCCCGAGGCATCTCTCCCGGGTGTGCGCCTCTCATGCCCCCTTGCTATCGCAATCCGGATACCACGACGAACAGGCAATGAAATCAATCACTTGACTGATTCATGGAGGTGGTCAATTGCGTAACTGGTCAGATGCTGAACACTGGTTTGACCGGTCGGCGTTATTATGCGAGGCGTGGCCGACCCCCTGGCGGACCTGCTCGGCGACAGCCCGGAGATCAAGGCGGTCCGGGAGCGGATCGAGCGGCTGCTCCACCGCCAGCAGGACGCCCGGCGACTGCCGCCGATCCTCATCCAGGGCGAAACGGGCACCGGCAAGGGATTGCTCGCGCGGATGATCCACAAGGCGAGCCCGCGGCCCGACGGCCCGTTCGTGGACATCAACTGCGCCGCGATTCCCGAGGCTCTGCTCGAGTCGGAGATGTTCGGCTTCGAGCGCGGCGCCTTCACCGACGCGCGGCGCGCGAAGCCCGGCCTCTTTCAGGCCGCCCACCGCGGCACCATCTTCCTCGACGAGATCGGGCTCCTGCCCGAGGCGCTGCAGGCCAAGCTCCTCAAGGTCCTCGAGGAGCGGACGGTGCGCCGCCTCGGCAGCACGCGTGACGAGCCGGTCGACGTCTGGATCCTCGCCGCCACCAACGAAGATCTGCGAACGGCGATTCGCGAACGGCGCTTCCGCGAGGACCTCTACCACCGGCTGGCGGTGCTCACGGTCGCGTTACCGCCCCTCCGGGAGCGCGGCGGAGACATCGTGCGTCTCGCCGAGCACTTCCTGGCGCGCACCTGCGCCGAGTACGGCGTCAGCCCGAGGACGCTCTCCACCGACGCGCGTGACGCGCTCGCGGCGTACGCGTGGCCCGGCAACGTCCGCGAGCTCATCAATATGATGGAGCGCGCGGGCCTGCTCTCGGACGCGCCGGAGGTGACGGCGGCGATGCTCGGGCTCGGCGCCCCCGCCGCAACCGCGGCGGCGCCGGCGGCCGGCGAGGGGGCGTCGCTCGACGGCGCCGTGCGCGATCACGTTCTGGCCGTCCTCCGTCAGACGGGCTGGAACATCTCGCGCGCGGCGCAGGCCCTCGGCATCACGCGCAACACGCTCCGCGCGCGCATCGAGAAGTACGACCTGTCTTCCGCGCGCTCCGGCCCGGCGCCGCGGCGCGGCGCGCCCCGGCCGCCCGCGCCGACG
>JBOHQB010000466.1:0-12740 GCA_050731995.1 Candidatus Rokuibacteriota bacterium | reverse complement strand
TCAGACGCGGTAGCGGGCGCGGCCGGGCTGGACGTCCTTGTTCAGCTTCTTGCTGAGGTGGAGCCCTTCCAGCACGAACTCGACACCCGCGGCGATCGCCGCCGGGCTCGTAGCGCCGAGCTTCTTGGCCGCGGACTGGAGCACCGGCACCTGCCCGATCTGGCTGACGTACTCCGCCGACGGCATGTGGTCGGAGACCTGGATGACGAGCCCGCCCTGGAAGCCGGCCACCACGGTCTCGAGCTCGGGCGCGCCGAATGAGCGATTGAAGACATTGAGCACCGCGCGCTGCACGAGCTTGGCGAGGATCTTGTCCTCCCCGCCCTCACCCACCGTCTCGAGCTCGATCTTCCCCGCCGTGGAGGCGCCGAGCGCCTCGAGGTCGCTCACGCGCGGCACGGCGGCGTTCTCGCCGAGCCGGATCGCGCGCTTGAGCGCGGAGGACATGAGGTTCTCGTAGTTGCAGATCGAAACGCGCACCGACACGCCCGAGCGCTGGCTGATCTCGCTCGAGCGCCGCGCCAGATGCGTGACCTCGGCGATCACCTGCTTCATGTAGTCGGGGCAGCGCACGGCGACGCCGGCGGTGACGAAGGCCGTGCCCTCGGCGTCCATGATCGCGATCTCGTCCTCGAGCCGCTTCGGGTAGTGCGTGCGGACCTGCGAGCCGAACCTATCTTTGAGCGGCGTGATGATCCGGCCCCGGTTCGTGTAGTCCTCGGGGTTCGCCGAGGCAACGACGTAGAGGTCGAGCGGCAGCCGGACCTTGTACCCGCGGATCTGGACGTCGCGCTCCTCCATGATGTTGAGCAACCCGACCTGGATGCGCTCTGCGAGATCCGGCAGCTCGTTGATCGTGAAGATGCCGCGGTTGGTCCGCGGCAGGAGGCCGTAGTGGATCGTCAGCTCGTCGGAGAGATACCGTCCCTCGGCGACTTTGATCGGGTCCACCTCGCCGATCAGGTCGGCGATCGTGATGTCGGGCGTCGCGAGCTTCTCGCCGTAGCGCCGGTCGCGCGGGATCCAGGCGAGCTCGGCCTTGTCGCCCTTCTCCGCGAGGAGCGCGCGGCCGTGGGAGGAGATCGGCGCGAAGGGGTCGTCGTTCACCTCGCTGCCGGCGAGCGTCGGCATCTCCGCGTCGAGGAGGCCGACGAGGAGTCGCGCCATGCGCGTCTTCGCCTGGCCGCGCTCGCCGAGGAAGATCAGGTCCTGGCCCGACAGGATCGCGTTCTCGATCTGCGGGACGACGGTCTCGTCGAAGCCGACGATGCCGGGCAGGAAGCGCTCGCCGCTCTTGAGGCGCGCGATCAGGTTGTCGCGCAGCTCCTGCTTGACGGATCGTGACTGCCAGCCGCTCGCGCGCAGCTCGCCGACTGTGCCCGGTTTCGACTTGAGCGGTCTTGACATGAAATCCTCCGCCACTATGCGGCGGCCTGCCGGGCCTGTCAACCGGCGGGCGGCTCGGTGAGACGGACGGCGACGCCGGCGACGACGAGGAGACCGGCAAGCGCCCAGAAGAGCGTCTCGTAGCCGCCGAGCGCCACCTGGAGCAAGGCCGCGGCGACGGGCGCGCTCGCCCGCGCCCCGTTCGTGCCCAGCGCGATGGCGCCGCCGATCGAGCCGTAGTGGCGCGGCCCGAAGATCTCGGCGACGACCGTTGCCCGCGCGAGCGTCGCCATGCCGTTCGCCGCGCCGAGCAGGATCACCGTCGGAATCATCGTCGGCAGCCGCCCGGCGAGGGCCAGCAGCACGAAGCCCGCGGCCTGCGCGACGAAGACCGCCGCCGTCAGCGAGCGATGCCCGAGCACCGACACGACCGGCGCGAAGAGGGCCCGGCCGAAGAGCTGGACTGCGCCCATCCAGCCGATCATCAGCGCCGCCACCGCCGGCGAGTAGCCGCGCTCCGAGAGATACGGAATGAGGTGAACGGTCACGACGACCGTCGCGAAATTCGCGGCGAAGAACGCGACCTCGAGGACCCAGAAGACCACCGTCCGCAGTGCCGTCCGCAGGGGCACACCGGGGATCGCGGTACCGTCGTGGCCGGCGCTTTTCGCCCGGCTCAGGTGCGGCGGCGCGCGAAGGGCGAGCGCGTGGATCGGGATCGTGAGCACCGCCACGATGGCGGCGAGCACCAGCAGGGCGTCGCGCCAGGACATGCGCGCCAGCAGCCACGTCTCGATCGGCACGAAGATCGTGGAGGCGAGCCCGCCCGCGAGCGTCACGATGAGCAGGGCGCGGTCGCGGTGCTTCCCGGTGAACCAGCCGACGATCGCGGCGAACCCCGGCTCGTAGAGCGTCGTCGCCATCCCCAGCCCGAGCCCGCCCCAGACGAGGTAGAGCCACGGTAGGCTGTCGACGCGCGCCCATCCGACGAGGAGGATCGCGTTGAGGCACGCGCCGACGGTCATGACGACGCGCGCGCCACGACGATCGATCCAGCGACCGACGGGGATCGCGACGATCGCGGCGACGGCGAGGCCCAGCGAGAACGCGGCGGTGAGCGCGGTGCGCGAGTAGCCGAGGTCCTGCTCCATCGGTCGGAGCATGATCGGGAAGCCGTAGTAGACGATCCCCCACGAGACGGTCTCGGTGATCGAGAGCGCGGCGACGACGACCCAGCCGTAGTGGGGATTCTTCACGACCGACCCGGCGAGGCTAACACGAACGCCCCGCCGGGCCGGCCAGCGGGACTACGCTTGTTTTGCGGTGATCTGGTACTTGAAGGTCACGGGATCCAGGCTGTCGCGCCGCCCGTCGGCGGTCTCGGCCTGCGGGTACATGAGGAACGCGAGCGGCTTCTCCCTGGAGCCCGGCAGCTTCACGTCGTGGCTGTAGTTGTACGCGAGCCAGTTCATCTCCCACTGGCCGAAGAGCTTCGCCCGCGCGCGCTTGACGATCGGATCGTCGAGCGGCCGGTTCCCCGGCGGCTCCTCGAGAACCACCTTGCGCACGTCGGCCGGATCCACCGGCACCCAGCCGTAGCCGGCGAGATGGACTTCGGCGCGGCAGTGCTGGGCTTTCGTGATGTCGCCGCCCTTGCCGAGGCTCTTGAACTCCGCCGAGTCCGCGCACCGGACGCCGTAGACGTCACGCGCCGGCAGCCCCGCGGCGCGGGCGAGGCCGACATAGAGCGCGTTGAGGTCGGCGCACTTGCCGCCGAGGTAGCGCGTCTCGAGCATCGCCTTGATGTCGCCGACGCCACAGCCCTTCGTCTTCGGGTCCCGGAAGGTGTTGTCCACGATCCACTCGTAGATCGCGCGCGCCTTCTCGACATCGGAGCCCGCGCCCTTGACGATCTGCTGCGAGGTCTCGAGCACCAGACCGTCGGTCGGGATGTACGCGGAGGGCTTCAGATAGCGCGCCAGGGCCTTCCTGTCGGCGGTTGCGGGCCTGACCGGCGGCTTGTCGAGGTCCACCTGGCGGTCGCGCGTGCTGAAGCGGCTCGTGACTTCCAGGATCGGCGCCTTCTCGCCCGCCGCGAACGCCGCGTGCACATAGCTGGCGTCGTGGGCCTCGTCCTTGATCTCCTTCGCCGTGCGGGCGTTGCCTGTCCACTTGTTGGCCAGGGTCTTGAAGTAGTCGGTCTCCTTCATAAACGGCAGCGGCATCCAGACCTGCGTGGCGCCCGAGGCGTCCGCGACCTCGATGCGCGCGACCACCTCGAACGTGCGCCATTTGGCGGGCTCGGCCGCCGACACGCGCAGTACGCGCGGGAAGCCGACGGCCACGCCTGCCGCCGCCCCCAGTCCGCTCGTCAAAAACGTCCGTCGCTTCATGGATTCCTCCCCGAGAGTATTTCGCCTACGGGTCCACTGCCCGTCAGATGCTGGAGTGTCGTGCAGGGATGCTGCCGCGTCCGCCTCGTCGGTTCAAATCGGATGTTCCGATGCGAGGGGCAGGACCGCATTTGCAGAACCGATAGACAGGGCTCGGCGGCCGGCGCGCCTGTAATACACTCTCGCCTCGGGAGGAGCCCGCCGATGAAGATCGCCCGGATCGAGACCCTGCACGCGGACGCCGGCCGTCGCAACTACGACTTCGTCAAGCTCACGACCGACGACGGCCTGGTCGGCTGGAGCGAGTACAACGAATCCTTCGGCGGCATCGGCGTCACGGCGGCGATCCAGGGCCTCACGCCGCAGCTCCTCGGCAAGGACCCCCGGCAGTGGGAGGCGCTCGTCGCGCTCATGTACGCGGTGCGCCGCCAGTCCTCCGGCGGCGTCAGCCAGCAGGCGATCGGCGCGATCGAGAACGCGCTCCTCGACGTCAAGGCGCGCGCGCTCGGCATCCCGGTCTACGAGCTCTTCGGCGGTCCGGTGCGCCAGCGGATCCGGCTCTACTGGTCCCACTGCGGGACCTACCGCCTCGCGTGGTGGAAGGAAATGGGGATTCCGCGGCTCACGACGCTCGACGACGTCGTGAAGATCGGGCGCGAGGTGCGCGAGCGCGGCTACACCGCCCTCAAGACCAATGTGATGATCCTGAAGCCGCTCGACGGCGGCGAGCCGTACCAGCACGCGCCCGGCTTCGCGCGCGCCCGCGCAGGGTTCCCGGAGCTCAACGCGGAGCGCTACATCCTCGACGCGGTCCGCGAGCAGCTCGCCGCGTTCCGCCAGGGCGCCGGGGACGACTGCGACATTCTGCTGGACCTGAACTTCAACTACAAGACGGAGGGCTTCCTCCAGGTCGCGCGGGCGATCGAGCCCTTCGACATCTTCTGGATCGAGATCGACACGCGCGATCCGAAGGCCCTGCACTACATCCGCTCGCGCACGTCCATTCCCGTCGCCTCCTGCGAGTGCCTCTTCGGCCGCCGCGACTACCGCCCCTACTTCGAGCACCAGTCGGTGGACGTCGCGATCGTGGACACGCCGTGGAACGGCGTCGGCGAGTCGCTCAAGGTGGCCGCGATGGCCGACACGTACGAGGTGAACGTGGCCCCGCACAACTTCTACGGCCACCTCGCCACGATGCAGAGCGCGCACTTCGCGGCGCTCGTGCCGAACCTCCGGATCATGGAGATCGACCCGGACATGGTGCCGTGGCAGGACGACCTGGTGACGGTGAAGCCCGTGATCAAGGACGGCCATCTCCACCTGCCGACGGGACCCGGCTGGGGCACCGAGGTGAACGAAGAGGCCGTGCGCGCGCACCCGCCAAAGCGCCGATGACGTGTGGCCACATAGAGGGTAGGATCGTGGCTACAAAGAAGGGGCGCATGAGCACCGTGGGCGTGAGAGAGCTGAAGAACCGGCTGAGCGAGTTCCTCCGGCGCGTCGCCAAGGGGGAGCGCATCACCGTGACGGATCGCGGCAAGCCGGTCGCCGTCATCACGCCTCCGGCGGAGAGCGCCGAGGACGAGGCGATCTGGGCGATGGTGCGCGAGGGCGTCGCGTCCTGGGGCGGTGGCAAACCGAGCGGCGCCTCGCGCCCGGTCAAGATCCGCGGGAAGCCGATCTCGGACACGGTTCTCGAGGAGCGACGCTGAGGACCTACCTCGACACGAGCGCGCTCCTCAAGCTGTATCTCGAAGAGGAGGGCTCGGACCTGGCGCGCCGCTCCATCGGAGACGGCAACCGCACCGCAACGTCGATCATCGCCCATGTCGAGACGCGGGCCGCGCTCGCCCGCCGACACCAGGCCGGTGACCTCGCCGCGTCCGACTACCAGCGCACCATCCGAGAGTTCGAACAGGATTGGGAGCACTACACGCGCGTCGACGTGGACGAGCCACTCGTGCGCGAGGCGGCAAAGCTCGCGGGGGCGCATCGGCTCCGCGCCTACGACGCGATCCATCTGGCGTCCGCCCTCGTGTTCGAGCGCCGGACCGGCAGCGAGATGTTCTTCGCCTCCTGGGACGACAGGCTCGACGCTGCGGCCGCGCGCGAGGTCTGAGGCTCCTGCGCCGGCGCCGATGACGCTCGCCGCGGTCTTCGCCCTGGCGCTGCTCGCGCCAGGCGACCACGACCTGACGCTCACTCACGCCGGCCGCGAGCGCACGTACGTCGTCCAGGTCCCGCCGCGCGCCGGCGAGCGCGGGCCGCTGCCGGTGATCCTCGCCTTCCACGGGGGCGGCGGCAACGCGTCGGGGTTCAAGAAGTACGCCGGGCTCGACACGATCGCCGACCGTGAGGGGCTCGTCGTCGTCTATCCCGACGGCACGGGGCCGCTGGCGCGCAAGCTCCTCACCTGGAACGCGGGCGCCTGCTGCGGCTACGCGCAGAGCCACGACGTGGACGACGTCGGCTTCGCCCTCGCGATCCTCGCGGCCCTCACCCAGGAGATGCCGCTCGACGCCACGCGCGTCTTCGCGACCGGCCACTCGAACGGCGCGATGATGGCGTATCGTCTCGCGATCGAGGCCTCCGTCGAGCCCGGGCTACGCCGCTGGGCCGCCTTCGACGGCTGTCCGGCCGAGGCGCGCGTCACCGAGCAACGCGAGGGATCCCGGCGGCGCGAGGAGAGCCACACGGCGACGCTCCTCGTCTGGGCGCCGTGCGCCCCGGGCGTCGAGGTCGCGTTCTGGCGGCTCACCGGCGCGGGCCACGGCTGGCCGGGCGGAAAGTCGCCCCTGCCCGTGGAGATCATGTGGACGAACACGAGCGTCATCCGCGCCGCCGAGGAGATCTGGAAATTCTTGCGCCGCTTCTCCCGCTGATGCGCCGCCACGCGCTCACGCTGCTACTGATTCTGACAACCGTCGCGCCGGCGCTCGCCTCCGACACGAGGCTCTCCGGCGCCGAGGGTCACGTGCGCTTGCGGTTCCCGCTCGCGGTCCATCTGGTCCCGGTCGACGACGCGCCGCTCGCCGCCGCGATCCGCCGCGCCGTCATCGACTGGAACGCGGTCTTCAGCGAGACGCTCGGCGTGCAGGCCTTCGCCTGGACGGAGTCGCCGGCCGACGCGCAGGTGCTGATCGCGCTTGAGCCGGCGCAGTCGGGCGGGCGGCAGCTGATGGGCGAGGCGCGCGTCGCGGTGAAGGACGGCGTCATCGTGCCGCCGGTGCGCGTGTCGCTCTACGCCGGGGCGCAGCGTGGCACGACGCTGCGCGAGACGCTCATCTATCAGATCGCCGCGCACGAGCTGGGTCACGCGCTCGGTCTCGAGCACGTGACGGATCCGCGCTCGATCATGTGCTGCGTGCACGGCAGCGTGGACTTCAACGACCCCGCGCAGCGCCAGGCGTACGTCGACGCGCGCCGGAATCCTGACCTCCGCTCTGTGCGGTCACAGCTCGAGGCGCACTATCAGCGCTTCTGGCGCGAGCATCCGGGCCCCTGACCCTGCGCCGCCCTTTCTTCTACGGCTGGTGGATCGTCGGCGCGGGCTTCGGGTTCGAGGCGCTGATCGGCGCCTTCCTCTTCCATGCCTATGGCGCCTACGTCGTCCTGCTGCGCGAGGAGTTCGGCTGGTCCAAGACCCTGCTGTCGGCGGCGTTCGCGATGGCGCGCGCGGAGAGCGGCATCTTCGGGCCGATCCAGGGCTGGCTCACCGATCGTTTCGGCCCGCGCGCGCTCATCCGCGTCGGCACGGTGATCTTCGGCGTCGGCTATCTCCTCTTCTCGCAGATCCAGACGCCGCTGACGTTCTTCCTCACCTTCTTCATGCTCGCGGTCGGCTCGAGCCTCGCGGGCTACCTGCCGATCGGTGTCGCGATCGTCAACTGGTTCCGCCGCCGCCGCTCGCTGGCGCTCAGCATGGCGTCCACGGGCATGCCGATCGGCGGGCTCCTGACGCCGCTCATCGTGCTCGCGATGACGAAGTTCGGCTGGCGCTGGACCGCGGCGATCTCGGGGCTGGTGATCCTCGCCGTCGGCCTGCCGCTCTCGCGCCTCGTCCATCACCGCCCGGAGCCGCTCGGCCTCCGCCCCGACGGCGATCCACCCGACGCCGCACCCGCCGGCGCCGCCGCGCGTGGCCCCGCACCGGCGCGCGATTTCACCGCGCGCGAGGCGATTCGCACGCCGACCTTCTGGTACATCTCGATCGGCCACGGCTCCGCCCTGCTCATTGTCTCGGCGATCATCGTCCACCTGATCCCGCATCTCACCGAGCGCCTCGGCTACTCGCTCCAGCAGGCCGCCACCGTCGTCGCGCTGATGACCGTCGTGCAGGTCGGCGGTCAGCTCAGCGGCGGCTGGATGGGCGACCGCCTGAACAAACGGCTGATCTGCGTCGGCTGCATGGCCGCGCACGCTTCGGCGCTCCTGCTGCTCGCGTGGGCGTGGGCGTACTGGGTGGTCGTCGTGGGCGCGATGCTGCACGGACTCGCCTGGGGCGTGCGCGGGCCGCTGATGGCCGCGATCCGCGCGGACTATTTCGGCCCTGGCGCCTTCGGCATGATCACGGGCATCTCGTCCATGGTGGTGATGTTCGGCATGATGGGCGGGCCGCTCGTCGCCGGGATCCTCGCCGACCAGACGGGGTCCTATCGCCTGGGGTTCGAGATCCTCGCGGGGCTCGCCGCGTCGGGCGGCGTCTTCTTCTTCCTCGCGCGACGCCCACGCCTTCCGACCGCCGCGCGTATAGTGGGTGCGTGAACCAGCGCGGGTTCGGGTACATCGAAATCGCTCTGGTACTGGTGGTCGTCGCGGCCAGCGGTTACGTGCTCGTCCAGTACTTCGCGTCGACCACGAAGGCCGTCGAGCAGATGCAAGAAGACCGGCCGCTCGCGCGCGCCCGGATCATCGCCGACCGGTCCACCCTCCAGGCGCTTCAGCTCGCCATCAGGAACTACCAGGCGGAGCACGGGAAGATGCCGCCCGACAAGGCCACGGTGCTGGGCCTGCTCATGGCGCCGCCGAAGTTCCAGTGCCCCGGCAACGACTTCGAGTACGACATGGCGAGCGGCGACGTCAGGCTCACGATCACCGACGACGCGCGCTGCGGCTGATGAAGCGTCGCTGGCTCATGACGGGTCTGCTAGCCTCGCTCTTCGGCAAGGCCTTTGGCGCGGACCCGTGACTACGTGGTCGCGGACCTTTACACCGGTCTCCGCGCCCAGGCTCTCGGGCTGCGGCCCACGAACCTCGGCTTGGGCGAGAAGCACCCGGGCGCTTTCGGCGTCGTCATGGAGACGGGCTACCCGACAGCCGTGGCGACGCTGGTCGCGCTGGCGGACGGAACCGCGAGCCTCTATTTCAGCAACGGCGGTGGCGTGATCGGCGCCCGGCAGGCTGAAGCGCCCGCCCGGGCCGCGCGTCAAGTCGTCAGCACCGCCTCCGGGCACCTGAGCCTGCTCGCGCCGGCCGCTCAGCAGCCATTGCCTCGCCGCGGGCACACGCGCTTCTACGTGCTGACAGCGCAGGGCCTACTGACGGCCGAGGCCACCGACGCTGAGCTCAAAGAGAAGCGAGCAACGCAAGTAACGCGCGTCAGCGGCCCGCGGCCTGCTCGCCTTTGAGAATCAGGCACGTGCTGACGGCGGAGCAGACGAGCTTGCCGTCCTCGCTCAGCACATCGCACTCGATCAAACCTACGGTCCGCCCCGCGCTCTTCACGTGCCCGCGCGCCGTGAGGCGGCCGGCGCGCACGGGCCGGAGGAAGTTCACCTTCGCCTCCAGCGTCGTGTAGGACTCGCCCTCGCCGAGCGTCGTCATGTAGGCCCAGCCCATCGCCGTATCGGCCATCGCCGCGAGAATGCCGCCCTGCACCGTGCCCATCGGGTTGGCGTGGCGGGCGTCGGCGTCCAACACGACGGTCGCTTCGCCCGGCGCGTACGCGTCGAGCCGCATGTTGAGCAGCACCGCCGCCGCCGGCTGCGGCGCCTCGCCGCGCAGCAGCCGCTCCATGTGATCCACCATTTTGGCCATAGGCGCGTAGGGTAGCAGACGCGACATCCGAGCGCGTGTGCTAACATGGTCACGTGCTCATGACCATCAGAGAACGGAGGTGACCATGAAGACGATGGGAGCGGGCGAATTCAAGGCGCGGTGCCTGCGGGTGATGGAGGAGGTCCGGAAGTACCGGACTCCCGTCGTCATCACCAAGAAGGGCAAGCCGGTCGCGAA
Source organism: Candidatus Rokuibacteriota bacterium (assembly GCA_050731995.1). GTDB lineage: Bacteria > Methylomirabilota > Methylomirabilia > Rokubacteriales > CSP1-6 > JBOHQB01. Next base: position 2,727 of record JBOHQB010000466.1, on the reverse strand, counting down.
GCTGGTGCCGCCGGATGAGCCCGCCAAGAGTGTCTTCGGCTGCATGGCGGGCACGGCCCGGATCGTGGGCGACATCATGTCGCCGGTGCTTCCGCCGATCGAGCAATGGGACGCGTTCCGTCTGCCCTGGGCGGCAAGGCTTCCCGCGCCGAAAAGGAAGCTGCGGCGTAGGTCACGACGGGCGAAGCGGTGATCCTACTCGACACCCATTCATGGCTGTGGCTATGCCTCGAGCCGAGACGTCTGTCCCGAACCGCGTCGGCAGCGATTGCGGATGCGGCAAGGGCCGGCGGGCTCGCAATCGCTTCGATCACGGTCTGGGAAGCAGCGCTGCTCATTGTGCGGGGCCGGCTGATGCCCCAGGGAACTCCGGAGTCCTGGCTGAGCGACCTGGTGGATCGGAGCAATGTAGTCGTCAAGGAGATCACACCGGCCGTGGCCATGCTGGCGATGCAATGGCCAGCGGATTTCCCACGTGACCCCGGCGACCGGATCATCGCGGCCACGGCACGCGCCGAGGGATTGCAGTTGGTCACCGGTGACGCGCGCATCCGCCGCAGCCCTCTCGTCGAGACGGTGTGGTGACTCGACGCTTGACAAGTTAAGGACGGCGGGCGGAGAGTCGTGCGCCATGGAGCACATCGCCGCCAGGGGCGTCCATCACTTCCGTCTCACCGTCAGCGACGTCGACCGAGCCGTCGCATTCTACACGCAGGTGCTCGGCTTCAAGAAGCTGATGGACCTGAACCCGGGCGCCTTCCTGAGCAACGGCCAGGTGGGGCTGGGGATCGGCCCGCACCCCGCCCCCGACCGCGCCATCAAGGGCGACCGCTTCGACGAGAACCGGATCGGCCTCGACCACATGAGCTTCGCGGTGGCGAGCCGCGCCGATCTCGAGCAGGCCGTGCGCGTCCTCGACCAGCGGGGCGTGCCGCACTCGGAGATCAGAGACCTCGGCCCAGCCTTCGGGATTCACATCCTCATCTTCCGCGACCCCGACAACATCCAGCTCGAGCTGAGCGCGCCCCACGCCGGCTGACGCGCATGGCCACCGCGCCCGAGACGCGATACGCGAAGAGCAGCGACTTTCACATCGCGTACCAGACGGTCGGCAGCGGTCCACCGGACCTGGTGTTCGTGCACGGCTGGATCTCCCACATCGAGCTCTGGTGGGAGGAGCCGCGCGTCGCCCGCTTCCTCGAGCGACTGGCATCCTTCAGCCGCCTGATCGTGCTCGACAAACGCGGCACAGGCCTGTCGGACCCGGTGCCGCTCGATCGCCTGCCGACGCTCGAGGAGAGAATGGACGACGTCCGGGCGGTCATGGACGCTGTCGGCTCCCAAAGCGCCGCGCTGATGGGCACCGCCGGCGAGGTGCTCGTCTCGAGCACCGTCAAGGATCTCGTCGCCGGCTCCGGCATCCGCTTCGACGATCGCGGCACCCACGTGCTACGCGGCGTCACCGGCGAGTGGCGACTGTTCGCCGTGGGCGCCGATCTGCGGGATCCACATCCCCAGCCTCAGGCAGGCTGATACAACGCGATCTCGGGTCGGGGTGCCCCTCCGGCTCGTCGTGCCACCGATCGCCGCGCTGGCCCACGTCTTCGCCGCGTGCGTCTCGACGGCCGGCGCGCAGGCGACGCCGCTCGCGGGCGTCGAGGTAACGATCCCGGTCACCGTCACGACGCCGTCGGGTGAGCGGACGTACCGCATGGCCGCCGTGGAGTACCGCCCGCTGGGCGGCGGCCCCTTCCCGGCCGTCGTCCTGAGCCACGGCGCGAACAACGATCCCGCCGAGCGCGCGACCATCACCGCCGAGTTCCCGGTGACGGCGGAGGTCCTCACCGGCCTAGGCGTCGTCGTGCTGAGCCCGTCGCGGCGCGGCTACGGCAGGACCGGCGGCGCGTGGGATGAGGGCTACGGCGGCTGTGAAACATACCCGCGCTTCACCGAAGCGGGTCTCGAGACGGCGAAGGACATCGCCGCGGCCGCCCAGTGGCTCCGCGCGCGACAGTACGTGGACGGGGCGCGCCTCGCGCTCGTCGGCTACTCCGCGGGCGGCTGGGGTTCGCTCGCCCTGGCGAGCCGGGGCGACGTGGCCGTGCGCGGCGTGGTCATGTTCGCCGGCGGGCGCGGCGGCCCCGACTGCGCGCCGGACCGCGTCCTCGACGCCGCCGGAGAGTGGGGCCGGCGCGCGAAGATCCCGACGCTCTGGCTCTACTCGGAGAACGACTCCTACTTTCCGCCCGGCTTCGCCCGTCGGATGCACGGCGCCTTCACCGGCGCCGGCGGCACGGCGACGCTGGCGATGCTGCCGCCGTTCAGGAAGGAAGGACACTACTTCATCGACTATCCGGAGGCGATCCCGCACTGGCGCGACAAGGTCGAGGGGTTCTTCAGGCAGATCGGGCTACGGTAGCAGGTCGGCGACGCGAATCTTCAGCCGCGGCGACGCGAGCGGTGAGACGGTGGCGCCGCGCCGGAGACGCTTCGCACTCCGGTACTTCCAGCGTCCGCCGACTCGTGCCGGCTCGCGGAGCACCTCGAGGACGGGGCCCACTCGATTCACGATCCAGTAGTCGGTGATACCGCCACGCGCGTAGAGCGCGGCCTTGCCGTCGCGGTCCTTGCGAAGGCTGGAATCGGCGACCTCGACGACGAGCACCGGCGAGGCGGGAAGCCGGTCGAGGTGGTCCCTGGGCCGCCCGGGGACGACCACGAGATCGG
>JBOHQB010000465.1:0-7597 GCA_050731995.1 Candidatus Rokuibacteriota bacterium | reverse complement strand
CATGATTGACGTCGTCGCCGCCGGCGCCGCCGGCCGGATGGGCACGCGCATCGTCGCCCTCCTGCAGGAGACGCCGGGTTTGCAGTTGGCGGCTGCGCTCGAGGCCGCGGGCCACCCCGCCCTCGGGCGGGACGCGGGCGAGGTCGCCCTGATCGGCAGGAACGGCGTCCCGATCACGTCGGACGTCGCGGCCCTCGCCCGCGATCGCGTCCTCGTCGAGTTCTCCGTCCCCGAGGCGACCCTCGAGCACCTGCGGCTCGTCGCCGAGCGCGGCGCCCGCGCCGTCATCGGCACGACGGGCTTCTCGCCCGCGCAGCGGCAGGAGATCGCGGCGCTGGCGGCGCGCGCGCCCATCATGCTCGCGCCGAACATGTCCGTCGGCGTGACCGTGGCGCTCAAGCTCCTGCCCCTGATGGCCAAGGCCCTGGGCGACGACTACGACGTCGAGATCAGCGAGATCCACCACCGATTCAAGAAGGACGCGCCGAGCGGCACCGCGGTCCGCATGGCCGAGGTCGTCGCCGAGGCGCTCGGCCGCGACCTCGCCGAGGTCGCCGTCCACGGCCGCCAGGGGCTCCCGGGCGAGCGCACGCGCAAGGAGATCGGCGTCCTCTCCCTCCGCTCCGGCGACGTCGTCGGCGAGCACACCGTATCGTTCGGCTCGCTGGGCGAGCGCCTCGAGCTCACGCACCGCGCCCACACCCGCGACACCTTCGGCCGCGGGGCGCTGCGCGCCGCGCGCTGGATCGCGGATCGCCCGCCGGGGCTCTACTCGATGGCGGACGTGCTGGGTCTCGCGTAGAGGTCCGGCGTGACCCGCGACCGACTCCGGCTGGAAGACGTCCGTTTCTACGGTCATCATGGAGTCTCGAAGGCCGAGCAGGCGGTCGGTGTCTGGTTCTCCGTCGACGCGGAGCTCTCGGTGGATCTTGAGCCGCCCGCCGTCTCCGACGACCTCGGCGCCGCCGTCGACTATGGCGCCGTGGCGCGCCGCATCGTGGAGATCGGCACGCAGGGCCGGGTCAACCTGCTCGAGCGGCTCGCGGGACTCATCGCGCAGACGCTGCTGCGGGAGTTCCCGGCCGAGGAGGTCAGGGTGCGCGTGCGGAAGCTCGGTCCCCCGCTCGAGGGGCTCGTGGGCACGCCGTCGGTGGAGCTGGTCCGGAGGCGTTGATGGCGCGCGTGTACCTGGGCCTGGGCTCCAACCTGGGTGACCGCGTCGCGCTGCTGCGCGACGCCATCCGGCAGCTCGTCGACGCCGGCGACGTCACGCTCGTGGCGACCTCGAGCCTCTGGGAATCCGAGCCGTGGGAAGAGGAGCCGGGACGGACCGCCCACGAGCAGAGCTGGTACCTCAACTGCGTCGTCGCCGTCGAGACGGCGCTCGCGCCCCGCGCGCTGCTGGAGCGGCTCCAGTCGGTCGAGACGGCGCTGGGACGCACGCGCCCCGCGGGGACGCCCGAGGCGCAGCGGTTCGCCCCGCGGACGCTCGACCTCGACCTCCTGCTCTACGGCGACGAGGTCATCAGCACACCCGACGACCTGCACGTGCCCCACCTGCTGCTCGCCGACCGCGGCTTCGTGCTCCAGCCTCTCGCCGAGCTGGCGCCCGATCTCCGTCATCCGACGCTCTACCAGACCGTCCACGAGCTGCTGGACGCGCTCGACGACGAGCACACGGTCCGGCGGGGCGATTACCCCGCGGGTTGGCTCGACGCGTGAGCGCGCGCGAGCCCGAGACCGACTTCCAGCGCCAGGCGCTCCAGCACCTGAACGCCCTCTACAACTTCGCGATGTACCTGTCGCGGAACCCCCCGGAGGCCGACGACCTGGTGCAGGAGACCTACCTCCGAGCCTTCCGGTTCTCCCACAAGTTCCAGCAGGGAACCCATCTCCGGGCCTGGCTGTTTCAGATCTTGAGAAACACTTTCTTGACGTTTTATCGGCTTCGCGAGCGCGAAGCGGCGATCGCGGAGGACGGCGTGCCCGATTGGGATGTTCCGATGTTCCACGACGCGCCGGAGGACGACGGGGCCGCGATGGAGGCGCACACGGATCTCGAGCGTGCCATGCGGCGCTTGCCGGAGGAATTCCGTACCGTGCTGCTGCTGGCCGAGGTCGAAGGCATGCCGCTCGAGGAAGTGGCCCGGGTGATGGCCTGCCCGGTCGGCACCGTTAAGTCGAGGATCTTCAGGGCCAAGGAGCGGCTGCGCGGGCTGCTGCGCGACTACGAGCAGAAACGATGACGGACGACCGACCCGACTCGGACGAGGCGCTCGGCAACCGGCTCTCGCGTGAGCTGCCGCGCTACACGGCGCCGGCGCGCCTGCGCGTGTCGATCGTCGCGGGGACGGAGCCGAAGCGGCGACCCGCCTGGCTCGTGCCGCTCGTGTCCGCGGCGGCGACGGCGCTCGTCTTCTACCTGGGCGTGCTGCCGCTCGTGCCGCGCGCGACGCCCGCCGACCCCACGCTCCGGCTCGCACGGGCGGTCGTGAGCGAGCACGCGCGGGCGCTCATGTGGGGCGCGCGCAAGCCCGAGATCTACCCGGCGGCGCTGTCGTCGGACCTCTGGGAGGAGGCGGGCGTGTCGCTCGCCCGCGTCTTCGTGGGTGACGACCAGCTCCTCTTCGTCGCCGCCGAGCCCGTCTACATCGAGCGGCAGCGCGGGATCGCCGTGCACTACCGCGACGGCGACGGCCATCTCGTCACGTACGTGGCGCTGCCGGCGCCGGGCGTCACGGTGCCCGAGCGCCTGCGGATCCCGATCGAGAAGTGGCGGCCGGCGCTCGTGCGCGACAGCGGATTCGCGACGCTCGTGTGGAAGCAGGGCGACATCGCGTGCTTCCTCGTGGCGGACATGGTCTCGGAAGAGGACCTGGCGCGGTTCCGCGACTACTTCGTCCGCGTGCGAAGCGGCACCGAGCCCTCGCTTCCCAACTGACGCCGTCCCCGCGCGACGAGGATCAGGTCGCACACCTCCCGCACCGCCCCGCGTCCCCCGCCGCGTCGAGTGACCCAGACCGCCGCGCGCTTGACCGCGTCGACCGCGTCGGCGACCGCCACGGCCACGCCCACCGCGCGCATCGCCGGCAGGTCACCGACGTCGTCGCCGATGTAGCAAGCGTGGGCCGGCAGGCAGCCGTGGCGCGCCAGGATCGCCTCGACCGCCGCGCGCTTGTCGCCGGCGCCCTGGTGCACGTCGCCGATGCCGAGCTCCCGCGCCCGGCGCGTGACGACCGACGAGGAGCGCTTCGTCACGAGCGCCGTGGTGAGCCCCGCGGCGTGCAGCGACACGATCCCCTGACCGTCGCGCACGTCGAAGCGCTTCCCCTCGTCGCCGCTCTCCCCGTAGTAGAGACCGCCGTCGGTGAGGACGCCGTCCACGTCCATGATCACGAGGCGGAGGGCGCGCAGGCGCGCCGCGGACGGGCGCTTCATGCCGGAGCGATTCTAGCAGGGGCGGCATCGCGGTCGCGCTCCACGACGAAGGGCAGGGCCATGATGATCATGGCGACGAGCAGGACCTCGGCGTCGCCGAAGTTGTACTCGAAGAGGCCGGCGACGAGGAAGCCGGCGACGGCGGATACGGAGCCGACGACGAGCGCGCGCGTCGTCTCGGCGTCACGCGGCAGGCGCCGGAGCACCCGCCCGGCGCGCACGAAGAAGTCGACGAAGATCGCGAGCCAGAGGCCGAGCCCGACGAGCCCGCGCTCGACCGCGATCTGGAGCGGCGTGTTGTGAAGGTGGCCGGTCGCGCGCTTCACCGCTTCCCGCGGCACGTACTCCGGGTACGCACGCTTCACCCCGCCGGGACCGATCCCGAGGAGGGGGTGCTCGGCGGCGAGCCGGAGCCCCGCCTGGATCATGAAGAGACGCTCGCGCGCGGTCAGGTCGGCCGGATCCGCGATCGTCTCGATGCGCGCCACGACCCCGGGCACCGCGAAGATCCCGGCGGCCAGGAGGAGCATCACCCCGGGCGCCCCGGCCCGCCGGCGCAGCAACGCGAGCATGACGAGCACGCCGGCGGCGAAGCCGAGCCAAGCGCCCCGCACGAAGGTCAGGCCGAAGGCGGTCGCGCTCACGAGCCACACGAGCCGCGCGAGCCAACGCGGTCGCCCGGCGGACTCGAGCCGCGGGAGCGTCGCGAGCAGCACCGCCCCGAGCACGCCGGCGAGCGTCATGTAGATGCTGAAGAACCCGTGGGCGCGCGCGCACTTGCCGAAGACGGTGCGCACGAGCGGGGGCAGGCTCGGGTCGTACGCGTACAGCCGCTCGCTCGAACAGGTCCCCACCTGCAGAATGGCGACGACCGAGACCGCGGCGAGCGCCCACGCCAGCCGGGCGACGAAGCGACGCGCGGCGGGCGCATCGGGCAGCGCGTGGAGCACGACCCAGAACGTCGCCAGGACGAGCAGGTTCTTCGCGGACGTGAGGCTCTCGAGCGTCCGGCCGGAGGCCAGCGCCGTCACGACCGTCCAGCCCGTGAACCCGACGATCGGACCCGCCAGCGGCCATGCCAGCGCGCGGTACCCGCCGCGCGTCGCACGAGTCGCGAGGAGCCAGAGCGCGAGGAGCGCCAGCACGATCTCCGACAGCGAGATGGACGCGGCGAGGCCCGCGACGAGAAGCACGAGCAGCGTGTCGCGGACCCTGGACGGCGGCGAGGGCGACGCGGGGGGAAGGACGCTGCTCAATACGCGTTCTTGTCGCGGAAAACGAGCCAGAGCGTGCGGGCGAGGATGGCCAGGTCGAAGCCGAGCGACCAGCGCTCGATGTAGTAGAGATCGTACTCGATGCGCTTCTCGATCGAGGTACTGCCGCGCCAGCCGTTGATCTGCGCCCAGCCCGTGATACCGGCCTTGACCTTGTGCCGGAGCATGTAGCCGGGCACGCGGCGGCGGAACTCCGCGACGAAGCTCGGCCGCTCGGGCCGCGGCCCGACGAGGCTCATCTCGCCCCGGAGCACGTTGAGCAGCTGCGGCAGCTCGTCGAGGCTCGTACGGCGCAGGAACGCGCCGAGCCAGGTGCGGCGCGGGTCGTCGGGCACCGCCCACATCGGTCCCGTCCCGACCTCGGCGTCCACGCCCATCGTGCGGAACTTGAGCATGCGGAACCGCCGGCCGTCGAGCCCCATGCGCTCCTGGCGATAGAGAACGGGACCGGGGGAGGTCAGCTTCACGGCGAGCGCGATCGCGAGCGTCAGCGGGGCGGTGACCGCCAGCGCCAGGGCGCCCAGACCCAGGTCGAAGGCGCGCTTGAGCAGGCGGCTCCAGCCGTAGAGCGGCGACTCGCGCAGGTGGATGAAGGGCACCGACTCGAACTCCTCGACGCCGCCGCGGAGCGAGGCGAGGCTGAAGATGTCGGGGACGAAGTGGATCGCCACCGGGTCGTCCCCGATCTCGCCGAGCACCGACGCGAGCCGCGCGTAGTCGCTCCCCGGCAGCGCCACGATGACGATGTCCACCGTCGTGCGGTCGAGCACGGCGCGGAGCTCCTCGATCCGCCCGAGCCAGCGCGCGCCCGGCTCGATCCCCTCGTGCTTGTCGCCGACGATCCCGAGGACCTGGATGCCGACGTCGGGCCGCAGCCGCAAGACACGCAGGACCTCGGCCGCGGGCTCGCCGCCGCCCACGATCAGCGCGAAGCGCTGGTTGTAGCCGCGGCGCCGGGCGAAGCGCATCGCCTCGCGGAACGTCGCCCGGGCGAGGCTCGCCGTCACGATGGATCCCGCCCAGAACATGGCGATGACCAGGCGCGAGTAGTCGTAGCCGCGGAAGGCGAAGGCCATGATCGCGATCAGGACGAGAACGCCGAGCGTCGAGGCCTTGGCGATGTCGAGCCACTCGCCGAGCCGCGAGGTCAGCCGCTGCGGTCGGTACAAGTCGAACGCCCGGAAGGCCACACCCCACACCAGCAGAATGGGCACGAGCTGGAGGGCGTAGTCGCGGAACGGCGGCACGTCCCCGTACCCGACGACGTGGAAGCGCACGAGGTACGCGCTCGTCCAGCAGCCGGCGACGATGGCGAGATCCGCAGCGAGCATGAGCTGCTCGAAGAGCCGCGTGTGCGCCTTCAGCACGCGCGCCTCGTGTGGAGCTCGCGCCACTGCGCGTCGATCCACTCCACCACCCGCTGCCGGAAGTGCTTGACGTCGAATCGCGCCGCGCGCGCGCGGAGCGCCGCCGGATGAAAGCGCGCCTGCGCGGCCTCGAATCTCCGGATCGTGTCGACCACAGCCTCCACGGTCTGCTCCGCGAAGAACACGGCCGTGGGCGGCTCGCCACCGGCGCCAGCCGCGTCGAGGCCGACCATCGTCTCGAGCGCCCCGCCGCGGCCGAGCGCGAGCGTGGGACGCCCCGCCGCCGCGGCCTCGAGCGGCACGATCCCGTAGTCCTCGACCGCCGGGAACAGCACGGCCCGGCAGCGCGCGTAGAGCGCCGCCACCTCCGGATCCGGGCGCCAGCCGAGGAACTCGACCGTGCGGCCGGCGAGCGCGCGCAGCCGCCGCTCCTCGGGCCCGGTGCCGACGACGATGAGCCGGCGTCCGAGACGGTTGGCCGCCTCGACGGCGAGGTCCACGCGCTTGTAGGGCACGAGGGCCGAGACGACCAGGTAGTAGTCGCCGGCGCCGCCGGCGTCGGGGGCGATCGCGAAGCGGTCGAGGTCCACGGGCGGGTGGATCACCTCGGCATCGCGGTTCCAGACTCTTCGCATACGCTCCGCGATGTGACGCGAGATCGCGGCGAACCCGTGGACGTTGTCGGTCCGCCGGTCCCACCGGCGGAGCGCAGCGGCGACGGGCGGCATCGCGAGCCGCGCGACCCAGGGCGCGCGCGCGCCGAAGTAGTCGTCGTAGAGGTCCCACACGTACCGCATCGGCGTGAAGCAGTAGGAGAGATGGAGCGCGCCTCGGGCCGCGCGCGCCCCCTTGGCGACGCAGTGGCTCAGCGACAGCACGAGGTCGTAGCTCTCGAGGTCGAACGACCGGATCGCCGCCGGGAAGAGCGGCAGGTAGTGGCGGTAGCGGGTCGCGGCGCCGGGCAGCCGCTGGACGAACGAGGTCACGATGCGGCGGCGCTCGATCACCGGCGACACCGAGCCGGGCACGTGCAGCAGCGTGTAGAGCGGCGCCTTCGGGAACAGCTCGCAGAAGACCTCGAGGCACCGCTCGCCGCCCCGCATGCCCGTCAGCCAGTCGTGTACGAGCGCGACGCGCAGCGCGCTCCACTCGCCCGCGACCGTCCCGAGCGCGCTCAGTCCTTGCGCGATCGGAGGCGTCGTCGCCAATAGTCCAGAAGGTCGGTGAGCGTCCGCTCGAGCGGGATCTCGCGGCGCCAGCCGAGCGCCTGCTCGATCTTCTCCGCCGAGCCGCGCAGCACGGGCACGTCCGACGGGCGCATGCGCGCCGGGTCGGGCCGGACCGCGATCGGCCGGACGCTCGACTGCCCGATGAGGAAGTTGAGCATGCGCTCGATGGACCACTCGACGCCGGAGCAGAGGTTGTACACCTCGCCGGCCGTGCCGCCCTCGAGGAGCGCCCAGTAGCCGCGCACGACGTCGCGCACGTCGGAGAAATCGCGCGTCGGCTTGAGGTCGC
>JBOHQB010000464.1:0-2441 GCA_050731995.1 Candidatus Rokuibacteriota bacterium | reverse complement strand
ACTACAAGGATCGCGCCCAGCGTTCGGTGACGCTGGGGCTCCGCTTCACCTTCTGATCGAACGCCGCCGCTCGGCGGCCGGTCAGCGGTGTTCCGCGCGCCGGACGTCCGCCAGGACGTCCGGCCAGATCTCCTGCCAGCAGCACACGTGGTCGAAGCCCGGCACGACCACGAGCGCCGTGCCCGCCACCAGACGAACGATGGCGGGGGGCACCTCCGGATCGGCCGCCCCCACCCAGTGGCGCTGGACGATCCGCGGGGGCAGCGGCGGCTCGCGCGCCGGGTCGAGCGAGCCGTCGAGCGGGCGGACGTCGTGATGGCGGATCCACGCGGCGACGTCGAGGTTGGCGGCGACCGTGACCACGGCCAGCGTCTCGGGAACCCGCGGGGCCAGGAGCATCGCGAGCGAGCCGCCGCCGCTGTAGCCGAACCAGGTGACGTGCCGGACGCCCTCCGCCTCCGCGATCCGACGAACCGCCGCGGCCAAGCTGGCCACCACCGCTTCTGAATAGCGTTCCGACGTCCACAGCGTGTCGGTGCACCCGGACGCGCCCGCGAGGCCGTGGTAGCACGGGCGTCCGAGATAGAGACTGGCATCCGGGTCGCGAGCCATGAGGGAGAGCACGAGCGGCGTGCGCGGCGTGGGGTCGCGGGCGGGGAGTCCGCCGAACCACGGCGTGCCGTCGCCGTCGAGGTAGACGTGAAGGCTCGGCGACCGCGGCCCGGGTCGCCTGAAGACCACGTGGTCGAACGCGGCGCCGCGCACCGTCTGGGTCTCCAGGCCGAGCGCGCGGGCGCGCCGGGCGAATCCGTCCGCGGGAGCGCCGCACCCGACGGCGGTGAGCAGGACGACGACGAGCAGGACCACAGGCGGCCGCGGGATCACGCCGCGATTATAGTGGCCGCATCGAGTACAATCGCGGCCATGTGGCGGGGGAGCGTCGTCGGCATCCACGTCGCCCCGGAAGCGGGCGCGGCGATGCGCTCGCTGACGGAGGCGCGCGCGGTGCCGGGGCGGGGGCTCGAGGGCGACCGGTACTTCCTCGGGTCCGGCTATTACTCGCCGAAGCCCGGCCGGGGCGGGCGCGAGGTGACGCTCATCGAGATCGAGGTGGTCGAGGCGGTGATGGGCGAGCTCGGCATCAAGCTCTCCGTCGCCGACACGCGCCGCAACATCGCGACCTCCGATGTTCCGCTCAACCACCTGGTCGACCGCGAGTTCCGGGTGGGCGGTGTCCGTCTCAAGGGGACCCGCCTCTGCGAGCCGTGCAAGTATCTCGAGGGGCTGACGCAGGCGGGGGTGATGAGCGCGCTCGTCCACCGGGGCGGGCTCCGCGCCCGGATCCTCACGGATGGAATCGTCCGGGTGGGCGACGTCATCGAGCCAGTCTAGAGAGAGGACATCCCCGACCATGGCGTCACGGATCACGGTCTACACCAACATCGGCTGAGGGCCCTGTCACCGCGCGACAGAGTATCTGTCGCAGAAGGGCGTGGCGTTCGTGGAGAAGAACGTCGGCCGCGATCCGGCCGCGCGCCAGGAGCTGATGGAGCTAGGGCTGACGTCGCTGCCGGTGCTTCTGATCGGCGACAAGCGGCTGACCGGCTTCAACCCTAAGCTGATCGACGAGGCGGTCGCCGCCCTCTAGGAGACACGCATGGCCGATCCGACCCAGGCCAACCCGTCTCAGGCGAACATCGACAAGATGTGGACGTACAGCCGGAAGTTCGCGGAGAAGTCGGGCACGTCGCTCCATCCCGACCGGTCGGTGACCGAGGCGGTGGTCATGGGGCTCGCCCGGAACATCGAGGAGGTGGGCCGCCCGCTGTGTCCCTGCAACTTCTACCCGGACCCGAAGGCGGAGGCGAAGCTGCGACGGTGGATCTGCGCGTGCGACGAGATGCAGCAGTTCAAGTACTGTCACTGCCTGCTCTTCGTCACCCCAGAGGGGCTGCCCGTTACCGAGTACCTCCCCGAGGACCACGAGGGGCGGCAGGCGTACGGCGTCGTGAAGGACCCGACGCCGGACAAGGGACGCGCGACCGCGAAGGTGCTCGAGCGCCAGAAAGCCGAGGGCGCGTGATGGCGGCGCACCGCAAGGAGATTCGCGTCCCCGGCATGTCGGAGCCGATCAGCCACTTCACCCATGTCGTGCGCGCGGGTCGGCTCGTGTTCGTCTCCGGCTGCGTGGCGAGCGACGCCGAGGGACGGACGGTCGGCGGCATGGACGTGATCGCCCAGGCGCGCCAGGTCCACGAGAACATCAAGCGGTGTCTCCACGCCGCCGGCGCGACCTTCGCCGACGTGTGCAAGGTGACCGTGTTCCTCAAGGACGTCGCGGACCGCGAGAAGGTCAACATCGTGCGCAAGGAGTACTTCGGCGCGCACCGGCCGGCCTCCACGCTGCTCGAGATCTCGCGCCTCGTGCGCGACGACCTCCT
>JBOHQB010000463.1:0-3414 GCA_050731995.1 Candidatus Rokuibacteriota bacterium | reverse complement strand
GTCGCCGGCGTCGGCGACGTGGGGCTGCCCGAGTGGCTCGCCCTCGCCGCGCCGCCGGCGGCGTACCTGGCCGTGACCTTCACCGCGTGGCGACGGACACCGCTGCCCGCGCGCCTCAAGTGGGCGGCGCTGACGTACGCCGTGTACCTGACGCTCGGTGTGGCGCTGGCCGCGGTCTTCGCGTCGATGCGACCGGTCGGGCTCGCCGACGCGCTGGCGCTCGTGTTCTGGGATTTCGTGCCGGCGCTGCTCATCCTCACGCTGGCGGCGCCGCTCATCCTGCCGCGCCCGCGCACGGTGACGCGCTGGCTGCGGGCCCGGGATTCGATCGCGGCCAGACGGGAGACCCGGCTCGTGCCGCCCCCGCTCGTCGTCGTGGGCGGGCCCGCGACGTTCTCGTTTCCGTCCGAAGAGGCCTTCGCGCGGGCGACACCGGCTCAGCTCGCCTTCACGCCGTCGTCCGGCGCCGCGGCGGCGGCGGGCGACGAAGCCGACGGCGCGGCGCCCGCGCCCGACGAGACGCCGTCGGCGGACGGCGAGCCCGTCCCCGAGGCCGAGCGCGTCGACCAGGGCCCGATCGGCTCCGACCCCGTCGAGGTGGACGGCGAGATGCCGATCCGGATCCCGTTTGCCCGCGTCGCGGCGCAGCTTCCCGCGGACGCGTTCGTGCTGCCGCCCGAGCGGCTCGCGGCGAGCCTGCGCGATCCGGGCTACCTCGTGATTCCGCTTCGGCTGATCCTGCCGCAGCTCGCCGAGGGCTCGGTCGAGATCGCGTGGGCGCTCGTGGACGCCCAGTTCCCGGAGCTCGGCTTCGCGGAGGAGCTGCCCGAGTTCGGGGAGCGCTTTCCGAAGCTCAGCCTGACGCTGCCGATCGACGAGATCGTGCGGCAGCTGCCGCCCGAGATCTTCCGCGTGGCCGCTCCGGCGATCGACCTCCATGCGGTCGAGAGTTTCCCGCCGCCGTTCCAGCCGTTTGTCACGACGATGGAGCCGGGCGCGTCGGTGGCCGCGGAGCTCGCGCGGTTCCTCGAGCACTCGCGCGCCGACGCGTCTCTGCAGACGAATGCATCGGCCGGGGCCGGGGCGGCCTCTTCGCTCAGTACAGCATTCGCTCGGGAGGCCCCCTCGGCCCCGGCCATCCCGGACGATGCGCCACCCGCCGAGGCGGACGAGCCCGAGACCCGCGTCGAGAACGCGGACGAGCTCGAGGCGGCGCGTGTCGCCGCGCGCCGGATCGCGGCGTGTCTGGCCCCCGCGGGCTCCTTCGAGGTGGCCGCGCGCCGGGTGGGCGCGCGGCTCGTGCTCACGTTCGTGACGCCGGGCCTCGACGTGGACGCCGTGCTCCGAACCGTCGAGCGAGTCGCGCCGCTCGCGCTTTCCGAAGGCGCCGAGCTCGCGACGCTACGTGCGTCGCGCGCCACGCTCCTCGTGTCCGGCTCCCGCGTGGCGGCGGAGGACGCGCTGGTCGTCGCCGCCGTCCGCCCCGGCGCGCCCCTGGCGCTGCTGGAGATCCTCGTCGCTCGCGCGACCGCCGATGCCCGGGCAGTCGACGCGGCGGGGGCCGGAGAGGGCTCCGGAGCGAATGCTGTATTGAGCGAAGAGCCCTCTCCGGCCGACGCCGCATGGGTTGCGCGGTTGCGCGCAGCCGACGCGGAGGCGACGCGCCGGCTCGCGAGTGTCGGCGGAGGCCCTGCGGGATTCGGCGGCGTGGCGCCCGCGGCCTTCGTGGACGGCGCGTCGGGACTCGACGTCTACGTCTTCCACGCGCACGGTCGCGAGCCGCGGGCGCTGGGTGCCCTGGCCGGCCAGCTCCACGCGGCGATGGCGGCCGGCGACGCGGGCGCGCACGGGTCGCTGACGCTCCGTCAGGGGGCGTGGCGCACGGTCGTGCGGCCGGTGGCCGGGACGGCGTCGCGCCCGGGCGTCGTCGTCGCGTCGGGACCCGTGACGCTCGCGGGGCTGGCGGGCCGCGAGGTGGCGCGCGTCGCCGCCGCCTTGGAAGCCGCGTAGATGTCGATCATCAACTACGCGGCGCACGTCATCAATTTCAAGATCGTCTACTACGGTCCAGGCCTCGCGGGCAAGACGGCAAATCTCCAGTACATCCACCGGTGCCTGCCGGACGCCCACAAGGGCCAGATGATTTCGCTGGCGACCGGCGACGACCGCACGCTTTTCTTCGACTTCCTGCCGGTCTCGGCCTTCACGGTGCGCGGGTTCGCGACGAAGTTCCAGCTCTACACCGTTCCGGGTCAGCCGAACTACTACATGACGCGCAAGCTCGTCCTGCGCGGCGTCGATGGCGTCGTTTTCGTCGCCGACTCGCAATGGGAGCGGCTGCGCGACAACGTCGAGAGCCTTCGCAGCCTGGACGAGAACCTGCGCGAGTACGACACGGGCCTCGACGTCGTTCCGTACGTCGTTCAGTACAACAAGCGGGACCTCGTCAACATCGCGCCGCTCGAGTATCTCGAGTACCTCGTCAACCGCGGGCCCCGCCGCGCGCCGTCGTTCGAGGCGGTGGCCGTGGAGGGCAAAGGGGTCTTCGACACGCTGAACACGGTGTCGCGGATGGTCCTGGTCCAGGACTTCGGCCGGCGCGAGGAGGTTCCGCCGTGAGGCTGCGCGCGATCGCGATCCACGGGGACGCGGCCGAGCAGCTCGACACACTGCTGGTCGCCTTCCTGGCGGACGCCGGCGCGACGGCGGCGCTGCTGCTCGACCGGGGCGGCCAGCCGCTCGCGACGACCGGCCCCGTCCCGGGTCCCGACGCGGCGTCGGTCGGAGCGCTGGCGGCCGGCGCCTTCGCGTCCACCGGGGCGTTGGCGCGGCTCCTCGGCGAGCCCGAGTTCACCTCGCTGTTCCACGAGGGCGCACACGAGCGTCTGCACGTCTCGGCGGTGGACGAGGACACGCTCCTCCTGGCGCTCTTCGACGTGCGCACCACCGCGGGGATGGTGCGGCTCTTTGCGCGGGAAACCGCCCGGGCCATCGCGCGGCTACTGGAGGATCAGCGGCTGCGCCCCCGACGGATCGGCGCTCTCGCCGCGCCGATGACGGACGACGAGGCGCGACAGGCCATCGGCCATCGCCCCGCGTAGCGCCGCCCTGACGCCCGACCAGGAGGGCGAGCTGCGCGAGACGGTGCGCCTCTTCGAGGAGGTCCTCGCCGCGAACCCGAGCGATCTCTCCGCCCTCGAGGCGTTGCGCGAGCTTTACGAGCGGCTCGGCGAGAGCGACAAGCTGGCCGCGACGAGCGCCCGGATCGTCGCGCTGACGCCGTCGGGCGCCGTGGAGTCGCGTTCCCCGAGACGCGCGCCGGCGCCCACGCGGTCCGTGCCCATCACCGCGCCGCGCGCGGCGTCCCCGCCGCGTCCCGCCGCGCCGCCCGTGACCCACGCGCCGGCGCCGCCG
>JBOHQB010000462.1:0-13407 GCA_050731995.1 Candidatus Rokuibacteriota bacterium | reverse complement strand
CCGCGCGACTCGCCCGAACGCGCGGGCTCCGCGGCGCGGGGCTGCGGCTCGCCCGCGAGCGAGCGCGACGTGAGCCGGCGGAAGGTGATGCCGAGGCCCGCCGCGACGTCGCCGACGGCATCGAAGGCGCGATCGTCCGACACGACCTCGACCACGTCGCCGGGCCGCGCCGCCGCGAGCCACGCGCCCGCGCTCACCGCGATGCGGAGATCGCTCCAGTCCTTCACGCCGGCAGACGGCGCGCTGTGGACGAGCTGCGCGCCGTGACGGGCCAGGACACGCGCGGTGTCCTGGCCGATCACCCGCCAGTTCCCGACGGCGATGAAATCCGTGCGCCAGCCGCGGTGGTCGAGCGCCAGGTGCTCGATGATGCGCGCGATGCGCCCGGCCTGGCTCGTGTTCTCGACGTCGAAGAAGATCGCGCGGCGGCCCGTCGGCAGGGGCGGCTCGGGCGCGGGCGGTGGCACGCGTCGCGCGAAGTCGATCTCGGGCGTGGCGAGGGGGGCGCCGGGCTCGTGCTCGGCCGCCACCTCATCGGCCGGCGGCTCGGCGGGCGCGAGCGCCGGAAGGTGCCCGTCACCTTCGGCGGGCAGAGCCACGGGGGCGGGGACGGCCGCGGGATCGTCAGCCTTCCGGCGCCTCCGCCTGCGTGACCTCGCCTGCACCATGCCACCGCATCATACGCCTGCTACCATAGCGGGCCGCAGACGAACGATGACCCGGGAGGCGACGATGCCCGACCGACCGCTACCGACTACGAGCGAAGTCCTCGGCTGGATCCGCGAGCGCCGCAACTGGGGACGCTGGGGCAAGGACGACCAGAAGGGCGCGATCAACCTGATCACACCGGCCAAGCGCGCGGCGGCTGCGCGCCTGGTGAAGACCGGCCGCAGCATGTCGCTGAGCCGCCCGTTTCCCAAGGAGCCCGGGCCGAACAACTCGCTGCCGGCGCACCACTTCATGAAGACGCACGCGCGCGCCCACGGCGGCGGCTACTCGGCCGACTACTACGGCATCTACTACCACGGCGTCGCCTCGACCCACATCGACGCGCTCTGCCACACCTGGGACGCGGAGGCGATGTGGAACGGGCGCGATCCGAAGAAGGAGATCACCTTCGACGGGGCCCGCTTCGGCGCGATCGAGCACTGGCAGGAGGGCATCATCACGCGCGGCGTGCTGCTCGACGTTCCGCGCCATCGCGGCGTGCCGTTCGTGACCGAGGAGCGGCCCGTCCATGGCTGGGAGCTGGACGAGATTTTGATGACACGCAACATCCGTCTCGAGCCCGGCGACGCGATCTGCGTCTACTCAGGCCGCGAGGCGTGGCAGGCGCAGGACCCCGAGCGGCCCTACAGCAAACCGTACGGCCCGACGCCGCCCGCGCGGCCCGGGCTCCACGTCTCCTGCATGCCGTTCCTCCGCGACCACGACGTCAGCGTCCTCGTGTGGGACATGCTCGATTCCATGCCGATCGGCTACGATATCCCGTGGGGCGTGCACTCGGCGATCTTCGCGTACGGCATCGCGCTGCTCGACAACGCGCTGCTTGAGCCGCTCTCGCGCGCCTGCGCGGAGGAGGGGCGCGACGAGTTCATGCTGGTGATCTCGCCGTTGCCGGTGATCGGCGGAACGGGCTCGCCGGCGAACCCGCTCGCGGTGTTCTGAGTGCGCGTCGCCGCGATCGGGGTCGGCCACTGGCACTCGCTCTACGACGCCGCCTATCTGAGGATCCTGAGCGGCATCCCGGCCGTCGAGCTGGTCGGGCTGCACGATCCCAGCGCCGACGTGGCCGCGAAGCGGGCGGCGGCGCTGGGCCATCCACCGGTGTTCACCGACTACCGCGAGATGCTGGCGAAGACGAAGCCGGACTTCGTCGTCGCCCTCGGCCCGCACAGTCGGATGGCGGCGACCGCGCACGACCTGCTCGACCGCGGCATCGCGTTCATGATGGAGAAGCCCATGGGTGTCAACGCGGGGGAGGTGAGCGCGATCGCCGCGAAGGCGGCGGCGAAGAACGCCTTCGTCGCGGTCCCGCTGCCGCAGCGCTACTCGCCCTTCGCGATCCGCGCCCGCCGCATGCTTGCCGACGGCCGGTTCGGCCCGCTGTCGCATCTCTATTTCCGGCTCAACCGGCCGACCTCGGCGCGCTATCCCGCCTGGGACTCGCCGTGGATGCTCGACCCGGCGCTCGCCGGGGGCGGCTGCCTGCGCAACCTCGGCGCGCACTGCCTCGACCTCTTCCTGCTCCTCACGGGCGAGGAGGTGGAAGTCACGGCGGCGCAGCTGAGCGCGCGGGCGCTCGGCCAGCGCGTGGAGGACTACGCCGCCGTGCTGCTGCGGACCACCGACGGTGTTCTGGGCACGATCGAGCTCGGCAACACCGTGCCGTACGCGGGGAGCGACAGCGAGTTCAAGATCGCGGGGCGCGACGCGATCCTCGTGGTCCACCACGACGACACGCTGCGCGTCATCACGTCGTCGGGCGAGGAGACGACGTCGGCGCCGCCCGCCGAGCCCCTGTATCCGACGGCCGTCCGGGATATCCTCGACCATTGGCGCCGGGGTGTGCCGCCGCCGGTCAGCGTCCACGACTGCCTGCGCGTGGTGCACCTGATCGACCAGGCCTACGCTTTGGCCGGGAGAACGTGGCGATGAGCCTGCGCAAGCGGATCGGTGTGATGGTGCCCTCGACGAACATGACCTTCGAGGCCGATTTTCAGCTGGTCGCGCAGCTGGTCGCGCCGCGCGACGTCACCATCCACGGCCAGGCCGGCGCGCGGTATCTCGCCACCGCGAGCCTGGCCGCCGCGCCGACGGCCGCCCGCGCGTAAGGTCCCATGACGACCACGACCGGCACGTCGATCGTCATCCGCGGCGGGCGCCTGCTCGATGCGCGCGCCCACCGCGCCGACTTCTCTGACATTCTCGTCCGCGGCGACACCATCGCGGCGATCGGCCCGCCGGGATTGGCGGCGCCGGCCGACGCGCAGGTGCGGGACGCCGGCGGCATGCTGCTCCATCCCGGGCTGATCAACGCCCACACGCACGCCCAGGGCAATCTCGCGAAGGGCATGGGCGACCGCTGGACGCTCGAGCTGCTGCTCACCGCCGCGCCCTGGATCAGCGGCGGTCGCACGCTCGAGGAGCGACACCTCAGCGCGAAGCTCGGCGCCGTCGAGATGGCGCTCAAGGGGTGCACGGCCGCCTACGACCTTCCGCTCGAGTGGCCGGCGCCGACGCCCGAGGGGCTCGAGGCCGTGGGCCGCGCGTACGCGGAGGTCGGCCTGCGCGCGGTCGTCGCGCCGATGGTCGCCGACCGCACGTTCTTCGAGGCGATTCCCGGACTCATGGAGGTGCTGACGCCGGCGCTGCAGAAGGAGGTCGAGAAGCTCCGGCTCGCGCCGTGGAAGACGAGCGTCGAGAACATGCGCCGGGCGCTGCGCGGCTGGACGCTGGACCGCGAGCAGATCCGGATGGCGGTCGCGCCCACGATCCCGCACCACTGCTCGGACGACTTCATCCGCGCGTGCGCGGACCTCGCCGCGGAGCACGGCGTCGGCCTGCACAGCCACGTCTCGGAATCGAAGGTGCAGGCGATCGTCGGGCTACAGCTCTACGGCAAGACGCTCACCGCCCACCTCGACGACCTCGGCGCGCTCGGCCCGCGCTTCACCGTCGCCCACGGCGTGTGGCTGGACCCGGACGACATGAAGCGGCTCGGCGACCACGGCGCGTCCATCGCCCACAACCCGGGCAGCAACATGCGGCTCGGCAACGGGTTCGGCGACATGCGAGGGATGCTCGAGCGGCGCGTCAACGTCGGCCTCGGCACCGACGGCGCCAACTGCTCGGACAACCTCAACATGTACGAGGCGATGCGCTTCGCGTCGCTCGTGTCAAAGGCCCGCGGTCCCGACGTGGAGCGCTGGGTCACCACCGAGGAGGTGGCCGTCGCCGCGACCGAGGGTAGCGCGCGCGCGCTCGGCTTCGAGGATCGTATCGGTCGAATCGCGCCCGGCTACAAGGCCGACATCGTGTTCCTCGACCTGACGCATCCCAACTGGATCCCGCTCAACGACCCGACCAACCAGCTCGTGCACGCCGAGGACGGCGGCGCCGTGCGACACGTGATGATCGGCGGGCGGATGGTGGTCGAGAATCGTCGCCTCACCACGGTGGACCTGGCGGCGCTCGCGCGCGACGCCGAAGCGGCGCGCGACCGGCTGGCGCGGGTGAACACGCCGACGAAGGCGCTCTACGAGCAGCTGGCGCCGATCGTCGGCCGGTTCTGTCCCGGCCTCGCCCACACGCCGTACCACGTGAGCCGCTACGTCGGCGGCGCCTGAGACGTGCTACGCCCCGCCGGCGAGCAGGCTACCGGCGCGCTCGATCGCCCCCCTGTCGAAGGGCGGCGCGATCAGGAGAATGAGCCGGTCGACGCCGACGCGATCGATCGTCTGTCGGGCCCGTGAGTCGCTCCGGAGCCAGGGCGTGTCCAGCCCGGCGAACACCGTGACGATGAAGCGCGACGCATCACGCCCGGCGGCCGCGTGCTCCTCGCGCGCGAGCCGAACGAGGTCCGCGAGCTGCGGATGGAGCGCCTGGGTGTTGAATCCGTCGCCGTGGCGGCCGGCGATCGCCGCCATGCGCGGGCCGAAGCCGCCCACGATGATCGGCGGGGGCGGGTCTGGACGGAGGAAACCGGAGTCGCCGGACCAGAGCCGCCGCAGGAGCGCGATCGCTTCGACGACGCGTCCGGCGCGGACGTCGTCGCGCTCGACGGCCTGCCCCATCGCCGCCTGCTCGACGGCGTAAGGCGTCCGGCGGCTTCCGCCGGCGCCGAGCCCGAGCAGCAGGCGTCCGCCCGAGACCTCCTGGAGCGTCGCCGCCATGTTGGCGAGGACTCCGGGCAGGCGGTTCGCGACGTTGAGCACGAGCGGTCCGAGCGAGATCCGCCGCGTGACTTCGGCGAGCGCCGTGAGGACCGTCCACGCCTCGGGCACGCCGGGGCTCGCGGCTCCGTCCGGATCGCGCAGGTGATCCCAGGTCCAGAGCCCGTCGAATCCCGCGTCCTCGGCGGCGAGCGCCGCGGCGCGCATGTCGGCCCAGCGCGCGCTCATCGGAATGAAGAGCAGGTCCGTCTTCAGCGCAGCACGGCCTCGGCGATCCGCGTCAGCTCCGATCCCATCTCCGATTCCGTCTTCACCGTGGCGGGTCGGACGATCACCCGGGTGGCGCCGGCGTCGTGGAACCGCTTGATCAGATCGCGGTCCGCCGGCGGGCCGTGGACCGAGATGGTGCTGGCGGCAGGATTGCGCCCCGCGTCCTTCGCCAGCCGGTCGAGCGTCGCCCGGCTCTCGCGCAGTTGGTCCGGGGTGGTCCGGTTCGGCAGCCAGCCGTCGCCCCAGGCCACGACGCGCTCGAGGACGCTCTTCGCGTGGCCGCCGAGGATGACCGGCGGGTGCGGCCTCTGCGCCGGCTTGGGGAACGACTTCACGGGCGGGAAATCGTAGTACTTGCCGTGGAACTCGGCCTGGGGCTTCGTCCACAGCTCCTTCATGGCCAGGATCGCCTCCCGCGTCTGCGTCCAGCGGTGGTCGAAGTCCCCGCCCATGATCTGCGTCTCTTCCCGCAGCCAGCCGGCGCCGATCCCGAACAGGAACCGCCCGCCGCTGAAGAGGTCGAGCGTCGAGATCTCCTTCGCGAGGAGCAGGGGGTTCCGTTCCGGGACAAGGACGATGCCGGTCCCGAGCTTGATCCGTCGGGTCACGCCCGAGGCGCGCGCGAGGGCGACGAACGGATCGATGAAGTGCGAGTAGCTCTCGGGGATGACGCCGTCCTCCGAGCCGGGAAAGCGACTCGTGGTGTTGACCGGGATGAACGGATGCTCGGCGCACCAGAAGGACTCGAAGCCGAGCTCCTCCACCTGCCGGGCCATGAAGCCGACGTCCACGAGATACGCGGGCAGCGGCACCGAGATGCCGACGTTCATCATCCCAGCACCCCCTTCGCTCGGAGCGCCGACACCTCGTCCTTCGAGAGCCCGAGCACCTCGGCGAGCACCTCGTCCGTGTGCTGCCCGGCCAGGGGCGCGGGCGACGTCGGGGCCTCGGACGCGGACAGTCGCACGGGACAGCCGGGCAGGCGCAGGCGCCCGCGCGTGGCGTGCTCGAGCGTGTGGATCTGGCCGCGCGCGTTCAGGTGCGGGTCGTCGAGGATCTCGCCGGTCTCGAGCACCGCGCCGCACGGTACGCCCGCCTTGCCGAGCGTCGCCATGACCTCGTGCTTGGCGCGCGCGCGCGTCCACCCGACGGCGATCGCGTTGAGCGCGTCGCGGTGCTCCCAGCGCGTCTTCGCGTCCTTGCAGCGCGCGTCCGCGAGCAGGTCCTCACGGCCGATGGCGGTTGCGAAGTCGCGCCACATGTCCTGGTTCATCGGCTGCACGTATATATAGACGTAGTCGTTCGGGCCACCCGGCGCGCACGGGTACACGCCGGCCGGCACGGCGGCGGTCAGGTCGTTCCCGCGGCGCTCGCTCGGCTTGCCATCCCGGTAGTGGTCCGTGTAGCGCCCGCGCAGGAAGTTGGCGACGACCTCCTGCATCGAGACCTCGACCAGCTGGCCCTGGCCCGTGCGCTGACGCTGGATGTAGGCGGCCAGGATCGCCGCGGCGGTGTGCACACCGGTCCCGGTGTCGCCGATGGCCGCGCCGCAGCGCACGGGCTCGCGGTCGGGAAACCCGGTCACGCTCATCACGCCGCCGGTGGCCTGGGCGATCATGTCGAAGCTCTTGTACTCGTGGTACGGCCCGGAGAGGCCGAAGCCCTTGATGCGCGCGACGATGATCTTCGGATTGACGGCACGGAGCCTCTCCCAGTCCAGACCGAGGCGCTCCATGAGTCCGGGCGCGAAGTTCTCCACGACGACGTCCGCGCGCTCGACCATGCGGAGGAAGAGCGCGCGACCGTCCGGGTTCTTGAGATCGATCGTCACGCTGCGCTTGTTGCTGTTGAAGACCAGAAAGAACATCGCGTCGAGGCCGGGCACCTCGGGCCGGTTGCGGCGCGACTGCTCGCCGCCCGGGGGCTCGATCTTGATGACGTCGGCACCCAGCCAGCCGAGGAACTGGGTGCACGTCGTGCCGGCTTCGAACTGGGTGAGGTCGAGGATCCGGATGCCGTGGAGCGCGCGGTCGGCCATGGTTCACTCTCCCTGTCAGGTCGGCGGCAGTCTATCATTGGGGCGGGAGGCCGCATGGCGCTGAGATTCGGCGTCTTCGACCACATCGAGCCGGTGCCGGGCCAGAGGCTCGATCAGATCTATCGCGAGCGGCTGGTCCAGATCGAGCGTCTCGACGCGGCCGGGTTCCACGCCTACCACCTGGCCGAGCACCATACGCCCGCGATCCACAGCCTGGCGCCGTCGCAGAACGTGTTCCTCGGCGCCGTGGCGCAGCGGACGCGCCGACTCCGCTTCGGCCCGTGCGTCTACGTGCTGCCGCTGCACCACCCGCTCCGCCTGATCGAAGAGATCAGCATGCTCGACAACCTGAGCGACGGGCGGCTCGAGATCGGCGTGGGGCGCGGCGGCGTCATGGAGGCCTACTTCTGGGGTCAGGAGGCCGACCCCGAGACGAACTACGAGCGCTATCGCGAGACCCTCTCGATCATCCGGCTGGGACTGAGCCACGACGAGCTCACCTACGCCGGCCGCTTCCACAGCTTCGAGAAGCTGCCGATGTATCTGCGCCCGTTGCAGAAGCCGTATCCGCCGCTCTGGTACATGCGCAATCCCGTGACGGCGGCGATGGAGGGCATGCACACGATCATCGTGGGGACCATCGACGGCCTGGCCGCGGCGGTCCCGCGCTACCGGGCCGCGTGGGAGGAGCATCAGGGTGCCGGCTCCCGCACGGTGCAGGGCGACGAGCCCATGATCGGCCTCGTCGTCCACCTGGTGATCGCGGACACGGACGAAGAAGCGCTCGCCGCCGCGAGGCCGGCCTGGGAAAAGTACCGGTGGAACCTCGCCGCGCCGCGCCGTCTCGAGGCCGAGAAGCGCAACCTCACCCAGTTCATGTCGACCAAGGACGGCTCGTTCGGCTTCGTCGGCGATCGCCCCGCCGGGTTGCCGGGGCGCGAGCTGCGACGGGACATCGACGCGGAGCTCGAGCGCTTCGATCAGCAGAAGAGCCGGCCCCATCCCAATCGCCTGGGCGGCGTCGCCCTCGCCGGCACACCGGCGGCGGTGCGGGAGTACATGGACGAGTACCTCGCGACCGGCGCCAACTACTTCGTCTGCTCCTTCCAGTGGGGCGACCTCAGTCACGCGCAGGCGATGCGGTCCATCGAGCTGTTCGCGGCCGAGGTCATGCCAAGGTACCAATTACATGGGGGCCCCGAAATGGCCCCCAAACCCCCAACGCTCGGGGCGCCCCGGGAAACCCATGGCACCCCTCGATCCGCGACATGAGGAGATGAGCATGGACATGAAGGCTGCGGTCTTGCGGAAGGTGCGCGAGCCCCTGACGATCGAGTCGGTGGAGATCGACAAGCCGTGGGGTCGCGAAGTCCTCGTCCGCACCGCGGCGACGGGCGTCTGCCACAGCGATCTCCACGTCGTCGACGGTCTGGGCCGCTGGCCGCTCGATCGGCCGTTCGTCCTGGGTCACGAGGGGGCCGGCGTCGTCGAGGCCGTCGGCTCCGATGTGACCACGCTGCGGCCGGGCGACCACGTCGTGGCCTGCCTCTCGGGGTTCTGCGGCGCCTGCGCCCAGTGCCTAGACGGCCATCCGAATCTCTGCACCGGCGGGATCGTCACGCGCCCGGAGTCGGCGCCGCCGCGTCTGTCCCAGAAAGGCGAGCCGGTGCGGCAGTTCATCGGCATCTCGAGCTACGCCGAGCGCATGCTGCTCCACGAGAACTCGGTCGTGAAGATCGATTCCGACCTGCCGCTCGACCGCGCAGCGCTGGTGGGTTGCGGCGTTCTCACCGGGGTCGGCGCGGCACTGCGGACATCAGGGCTCCAGGGCGGGCAGACCGTCGCCGTCTTCGGCTGCGGCGGCGTCGGGCTGTCGATCGTCCAGGGCGCGCGGATCGGCGGCGCGAGCCGGATCATCGGCGTCGACGTCTTCGACTCGAAGCTCGAGATGGCGCGCCGGGTCGGCGCCACCGACGTCGTCAACAGCGCGAAGGACGATCCCGTGAAGGCGGTGCGCGCGCTCACCCGCGGGGCTGGGGTGGATCACGCCTTCGAGGCCGTCGGCGACGCGACGCTCGTGCGCCAGGCCATCGAGAGCCTCGCGATCCGCGGCACGGCCACCATCGTCGGCGTCCTGCCGCCCGACGCGAAGATCGAGTTCCCGTGGATGGCGATCCGGCCGGAGTGTCGGGTGCAGACCTCGCGCATGGGCAGCAACCGCTTCCGCACGGACATTCCCCGGTACCTCGACTTCTACCGCCAGGGTCGGCTGCTGCTCGACGAGATGGTCACCCGCCGCGGCAAGCTCGGCGACATCAACGAAGCGTTCCGCGCGATGAAGGCCGGCGAGGTCGCGCGCACGGTGCTGACCTTCGACTGATGGGACGCCTGGATGGCCGGGTAGCGCTGGTGACGGGAGCCGGGCGCGGCTTCGGTCGCGCGATCGCGCTCGCCTTCGCGCGCGAGGGCGCCGACGTCGGGGTAAACTACAACGCCAGCGCCGACAAGGCGAAGGAGGTCGTCGCCGAGATCGAGCGGCTCGGTCGTCGTGCCGAGGCGATCAGGGCGGACGTCGCGCGCGAGGACCAGGTGAAGGCGATGGTCGAGCGCATGCTGGCGCGCTTCGGCCGGCTCGACATCCTCGTGAACAACGCCGGCATCATGACACGCGGCGCGTTCCTCGAGGTGCCGTTCGGAGATTACGAAGCCATGTTCGGCGTCAACGTGACCGGCACCTTTCTCTGCAGCCAGGCGGCGCTCCGCCCGATGGTCGCCGCGCGCTACGGGCGCATCATCAGTCTCTCCACCCAGCTCGTGCGCGCGTCGGTCGGCACAGGCGGCTTCGCCGCCTACGCCGCGACCAAGGGCGCCGTGGAGGCGCTGACTCGCGCGCTGGCGCACGAGGTCGGATCGCACGGCGTCACGGTCAACGCGATCGCGCCCGGCGGCATCGATACGGACATGAGCCGCGCGGTGATGACGCCGGAGTACCGCGCGCGGCGGATCCAGGAATTGCCGGTGCGCCACTTCGGCGAAGTCGACGACGTCGCCTACTGCGCGGTCTTCCTCGCGGCCCAGGCGGCGCACTATCTCACGGGGCAGGTGCTCCAGCCGAACGGCGGCTGGGTGATGGCCTGACCGACACAGGAGAGAGCCGATGGCCGCTTACTTCATCGTCGAGCTGGAAGTCACCGATCCCGGTGCGTTCGAGGAGTACCGGAAGCAGGTTTCCGGGACGATCGAAAAATACGGCGGACGCTACATCGTCCGCGGCGGGAAGACGGAGACGCTCGAGGGCGACTGGCACCCGAAGCGCGTCGTCGTGACGGAGTTCCCGAGCGTCGAGCAGGCGAAGCGCTGGTACGGCTCGCCGGAGTACAAGCCGCTGCTCGCGCTGCGGCTCAGGTCGTCCCGGGGGAAGCTGATCCTGGTCGAGGGCGCCTAGATTGAATCCAGCGGGATCACCTCCATGCAGCGTGAAACAACTCTGCTGCGCGGCGATTCGCGGTGAGATGTGCGGGGGCTTACTAAGCCCTTATGCCCGACCATCCCGTTTGCAGCACTCGGTGTTCGATCGTATGCATAAACACATCCGCTCCGGTCTTGAGCACGCCGAAACTCAGCAGCGGAATGACTCCTTGGACGTCGGCGACGCCGACGAAGCTGATGCCCACGAGCATCGGCAAGATGCGCAGATAAGGCAGGCCCATCAAAGTGCCGATGCTAGGCGTGCCGCGACGATCCGCTACAGCATTGTGCTCAAACGATGCACGATGGTTCCAAACAAACGATACCGCCGCCACGCCGAGCCCAGCCCAGTTATAGAGTGTCAAGTTGCGCAGCAGTCCCTGCAGTCCAGCAACGACCGTGGGGGCCCCGTAGCCGAGGAGAAACAGCAGATAGGTGAAGTGGAAGAAGCCGTACTGCAAGGCAAAGAAATTAGCGGTCCAACGCTTAGTGGCGGTAGGATCAACCGGCTTGTCGATAATCGTGAAGCCTTCGGTCGAAAAGCGTCGCAGCTCAAGAATGCGCCGACGGCTGTAGTAGCCGATGACCACGCTCTGGATCCAGTACGCCAGCATCAACGTCCTCAACGGCGTGTCAGAGATGATCGCTATGACGATCGTCCATACGTTGACCGCAACCAGCAAGCGTGTGTTCTTAATTCCGGTGGGAGGGCCCGGGGGCGCGGGCGGACGGAACGACGGCGGCGCGGCCGGACGCTGCGGTGGCCTAGAGAAGAAGCCGGATGGTGGAGTCTCGGCCATATGAGCTAGAGGGCCTTCACGGGCTTTCCGGTCACCTTGGCGTAGAGCACATCCGGGTCGAGGTCCGCGCCATTCGGCCAGCCGATGGTCCCCAGATCACGAAGCAGGCCGACCTCGGCGAATCGTGCCGGATCCCGAAGCGAAGCGAAGATCCCTTCGAAAGAGATCAAGCGGCTGACATCCACTTCGCCCTCGGCACCGTCCTCGAATCTCAGAAAAAGCCGATATCCCCCAAGAGGGCGTACCTCGACGACATCCACCATCATCGCGTCACTCCAAGGGCGCAACCGGAACGAGCGGCTCCTGCCGTCTGGCCCGGTGCCAGTTCTCGAGCAGCTCGTGTCGGTGCAGGGCCCCCCATTCGATGGCCAGTCCAAGCACTCTGGGCGGGAGCCAACCGGCCAGAAGCTGGAGAGCGTCGATATCTATTATGGCCCGATCGTCGCCGTATCTCACGTGGAAGTGAGGCAGTGGATGATCGCCATAGAACATCGCGACGACGATACCGAGGAATCTGGAGATCTCCGGCATGCTCCACGCGGCCCCGGGCGACACGATAGGGCGGGGATGCGGGCGGGAAAATGTCCAATGTTCGATACGCTGACGGCACAAACGACTCGGACCGATCAGGCGCGCGCGCCCCGGATCGCGTCGAAGATGCGCTGCGGCGTGGCGGGCAGCGCGGTGAGCGTGACGCCGGAGTCGCGAAACGCGTCGCAGATCGCGTTGGCGATGGCGCCGCCGAGACCCGGATTGCCGCACTCCCCGAGGCCGCGCAGCCCGAGCGGATTGGTCGTCGCCGGCACTTCCTGGTAGTAGCTCTCCACCGGCGGCACGTCGGTGGACCAGGGGAGCGCGTAGTCCATCAGGGTGCCGGTGAGGAGCTGGCCGTTGGCGTCGTACTCGAGCCTCTCGTGCAGTGTGTTGCCGATGCCGAAGGCGACGCCGCCGACGAGCTGGCCCTCGATGAGCGCGGGGTTCACGGCGCGGCCGACGTCGGCGCCGATCGCGATCTTCAAGAGACGGATCGCGCCGGTCTCGGGGTCCACGTCGAGAATCACGCCGACCGCGCAGCCGGCGTACGTCAGCTTCGGCACGTTGAACGACGCGCCGGCGGTGAGCCGTCCCTGTCGCGCCAGCTCGGCGAAGCTCGTGCGCCGCCCGTCGTGGCTCAGCACGCCCGACGCGTAGGCGATCGAGTCTTCGGCGACGCCCCACTGCTTCGCCGCGCGCGTCTTCGCCTCGGCGACGAGCTTCGCCGCCGCCATCGCGCCGGCGTTGCCGGCGGTGACGGTCGCGCGCGAGCCGTAGGTGCCGACGCCGCACTCGATCGCGGCGGTGTCGGCGTGACGCACGTCGAAGCGATCGGGCGGCAATCCGAGCGTATCGCCGATGATCTGGGCGAGCACGGTCTCGAGCCCGGGCCCCATGGACGAGGCGCCGGTGTCCACGGTGAACCGGCCGTCCGGCTTCGCCTCGACGTGCGCCGTCTCGAACGGGCCGAGCCCGGTCTTCTCGACGTAGATGGCGAGACCGATGCCGCGTCGCGGGCCTGAGGCCGCGTTCGCATGCGCCTGCTCGGCGCGCGCCCCGTCGTAGTCGAGCCGGCGGAGCACTTCGTCGAACAACGCGGGGTAGTCCCCCGAGTCGTAGACCGTCGTCACCCCAAAGGACTTCGTCCCGCAGTCGTACGGCATGTCAGAGGGCACGATGAGATTGCGACGCCTGATCTCGGCGGGATCGATTCCGAGCCGCGCGGCGCCGAGGTTCATCAGCCGCTCGCGCGCGAAGTTGCACTCGGGACGTCCCGGCGAGCGGAGCGTGCCGGCCGGCGTCTTGTTGGTCACGACGGACCAGAGGTCGCAGGCGTAGTTCGGCACGCGGTAGGGGCCCGGCAGCAGCGCCGCGCCAAACTCCGCGGGCACGAGCGCGGCGG
>JBOHQB010000461.1:0-6100 GCA_050731995.1 Candidatus Rokuibacteriota bacterium | reverse complement strand
CGACAAGAAGATCCGCGACATCCAGCGCTTCGATCCCAAGGCGGCGATGGCGCAGCTGAAGGGGACGCCCTTCGAGGGCGGCAAGAACTGGCCGAAGATCACCCTGACCATGCGCCAGGAGGGCTATGGGTCCAAACAGCTCGCCGAGGCCGTACAGGCCATGCTCCTCGAGTCGCTCAACATGAAGACCGAGCTGGAGGTGCTGGAGCAGCGCGTCTTCCGCGCCGGCCTCTGGAAGAACGACTACCAGTTCATCTGGATCCGCTGGTTCATGGACTACCCGGATCCGCACAACGAATACTTCGACACGTTCTACGGCAAGAAGACGGAAGGCAGGCGCCAGGCCTGGGTCAACGACGCCTTCGACAAGGAGCTGGAGCTCGGGCGCGACACGCGTGACACCAAGAAACGGCTCGTCCACTACGCGAAGGCCGAGGAGATCATGCAGACCGACGTGGGCTACATCCCGGTGGCCTGGGTCGCGCGCTGGGCGGCGGCCAAGCCGCAGGTGCGGGGGCTGGAGAAGAACAGGCTCGGCGAGACCCTCGTCGACGGCAACATCTACATCGGCATGCTGCCGAACATCTACGTGATCGAGAAGGCGTAGCGTCGCGATGGACGTCGAGGCACAGCTGCGGGACCAGCTGTACGGGTCGTTCAAGAACCGGGCGCTGCTCTACCGCGCGATCTTCGAGGAGCTGCGGAATGAGCTCGGCGAGCCGCGCGCCGCCGAGCTCATGAAGCGCGCGATCTACCGCCGGGGCACCGAGATCGGCCGGCACTTCGCGACGCACGGCCCCGCGGACGTGCTCGGCCTCAAGGACGCGTTCCTCGCGTTCATCCCCGACGGGGGTCGGATGTTCGCCCCGGAGGTGACGCGCGCGGACGCGGGCGGCGTGGACATCAAGTTCCACCGCTGCCCGCTGAAGGAGGCGTGGCTGGAGGCGGGTCTGGCGGAGAAGGACGTCGCCATGCTCTGCCATATCGCCGGACGCGTGGACAACGGCACGTTCGAGGCCGCCGGGTTCGAGTTCGCGGCGGACACGTGGACGCCCGGCGGCGAGGGGTGCTGCTTCCTGCACCTCCGCCCCGGGCGGGCGACGAAGGGGTAACCGGACTCCGGAGGGTTTCCTGGCGCGACTGCTCCCCGGCAGCCTGCTGGTCTTCGTCGCGATCCTCCTGCTGCGGGTGCCGACGCTCTGGTCCATCGCCTTCGCGCTCGTGCCGGTCTATCCCTGGACGGTGTACCTGAGCGGCCTCGTCCTCGGCTGGCGCTTCGGCCGGGGACGGATGGTCCTCACGCTCCTCGTGCTGCTCATCGCGGACCAGGCGCTGCTCGCGTGGGCACCGGCGCACTCGTACCCGATCGGCTCCACGCGCGCCGTCTACGACGTGATCGCGCTGCTCCTGCCGCTGAATCTCGTCGCGTTGTCGTGGACGCCGGAGCGCGGCCTGCTGACGGTGCCGGCGCGCCTCGTGGCCCTCGCGGTGGCGCTCCAGGCCCTCCTCGTCTTCGGACTCAGCCATCCGCGCATGGCGCCGCTCGCCGCGTGGCTCGACTACCGAATCGTCCACGCCCATCTCGGGGCCACACCCCAGCTCGCGCTCCTCCTCTTCCTGGCCGGCGTCGTGGTGCTGGCCCTGAGATTCGTGCGGCGCCCGACGCCGACCGAGGCCGGCGCCATTTGGACGTTCGTGGCCGCGCTCATCGGCGTTGGCACCGGCGGGGGAGGAATCGCCTCGAGCATCTACTTCGCGACCGGCGGCCTCGTGCTGATCGTCTCGTTCATCGAGACGTCGCACGGTCTCGCGTACACCGACGAGCTGACCGGGCTCCCCGCCCGGCGCGGGCTCAACGAAACGCTCGCCGGCCTCACCGGTTCCTTCACGATCGCCATGGTGGACATCGATCATTTCAAGCGCTTCAACGACCAGTACGGCCACGATGTCGGCGATCAGCTGCTGCGGATGATCGGCGCGACGCTCTCACGCGTCGGGGGCGGCGGCCAGCCGTTCCGATACGGCGGCGAGGAGTTCGCCGTCGTCTTCGACGGGCTATCCGCCGAGCAGGCGATGCCGCATCTGGAGACGCTGAGGCAGACGATCGAGGCCACGTCGTTCACGGTCCGCGGCCGGAACCGCCCGCGCACGAAGCCCGAGAAGCCGCGCCCGCCGGACACGATGCCCCGCACGAAGGTCTCGGTGACGGTGTCCATCGGCGTCGCCGAGGCCGAGCGGGGTCAGTGGACGCCCGAGGAGGTTCTGGCCGGCGCCGACGAAGCGCTGTACCGGGCCAAGCGCGCGGGACGCAACCGCATCAGAACCTGAGCGGCATCCGGGCCCCCCGGATGACGCTCCGCGGTAAGGCGGCACATCCAGAAATCGGGCGCTTTTCCGGCGCTTTGACGGCCGTCCCGGCGGGGGCCGCGCGTCGCCGCGGAATCCGGAAATGGCTGTACGCGGGCCCCGCTTAGAGGTAGAGTTGCGGGGCCTTGTCACGCGGGGTCTGTGAATCCCGCCCTCGAGGGCGCGTGTCTCTTTTCACAATGCAGAGGGTGCCCGTCATGGACGACTTGCTGACCGCACTGGCCGAGCGCGCCTTGGCCCTCGTGCGGAAGGACACGGTCGTCGGCCTCGGCTCCGGGCGCGCCTCGACCGCGTTCGTGCGCATGCTCGGCGCGCGCGTCAAGGCGGGCCTCTCCGTGCGCGGCGTGCCCACCTCCGAGGACACCGCGCGCCTGGCGCGTGAGCTCGGCATTCCGCTGGTGGGGTTCGACGACGGCGAGCTCGACGTCACCGTGGACGGCGCCGACGAGGTGGATCCGCGCCTCGACCTCATCAAGGGCTACGGCGGCGCGCTCGTGCGCGAGCGCATCGTGGCCGTCGCCTCGCGCCGCCAGATCATCCTCGTCGACGAGAGCAAGCTCGTCCCCCGGCTGGGCGGCCGCGGGCGGCTGCCCATCGAGGTCGTGCCGTTCGCGCTGGCACCGTGTCGCCGCCGGCTCGAGGCCCTGGGGATCAAGCCGACGCTGCGCATGAAGGGCGACCAACCATTCGTTACCGACAACTCGAACATGATTCTCGACTGCGCCGTGGGGCCGATCGACGACCCGGCGGCGCTCGAGCGCGCGATCCGCGCGATTCCCGGCGTGCTGGACACGGGGCTGTTCCTCGGAACCGCCCACACCGTGCTGGTCGCCGACGCGACGGGCGTGCGCGAGCTCAAGCGGGAGGGGCGACCGTGAGCGAAGCGGAAAAGAAACTCGACCAGCTCTGTGTGAACACGATCCGGACGCTCAGCATGGACGCCGTCCAGCAGGCGAACTCCGGCCACCCCGGCACCGCCATGGCGATGGCGCCGGTGGTCTACACGCTCTGGCAGAACGTCCTGCGCTTCGACCCCGACGACCCGATCTGGCCGAATCGCGACCGGTTCGTGCTCTCGATCGGTCACGCGTCGATGCTGAT
The DNA here is from genome assembly GCA_050731995.1 of Candidatus Rokuibacteriota bacterium. Taxonomy (GTDB): domain Bacteria; phylum Methylomirabilota; class Methylomirabilia; order Rokubacteriales; family CSP1-6; genus JBOHQB01. The sequence goes on along the minus strand of JBOHQB010000461.1, from coordinate 2,632 downwards.
CTACTCGATGCTGCACCTGACGCAGGTGAAGGCGGTCAATCCGCAATACGAGCAGCTGGGCCAGGTGTCGGTCGCCCTCGACGACATCAAGCGCTTCCGCCAGCTCGACAGCAAGTGCCCCGGTCACCCCGAGTACCGCTGGACGTCTGGCATCGAGACGACGACGGGGCCGCTCGGCCAGGGTGTGGCGACGAGCGTCGGCATGGCGATCGCCGGCAAGTGGATGGGCACGTACTTCAACCGGCCGGACTTCCAGATGATCGACTACGACGTCTTCGCCCTCTGCGGCGACGGCTGCATGATGGAGGGCGTCTCGAGCGAGGCCGCCTCGCTCGCCGGCCACCTGAAGCTCAACAACCTCTGCTGGATCTACGACAACAACAAGATCACGATCGAGGGCCACACCGAGTGGGCCTTCAGCGAGGACGTGGCGACCCGCTTCGTCGCCTACGGCTGGAACGTCACGCGCGTGACGGACGCCAACGACCTCGACATGCTCCAGCGCGCGTTCAAGACCGCCAAGTCCACGACGGACCGTCCGACGCTGATCATCGTGGACAGCCACATCGCCTGGGGCGCGCCGAACAAGCAGGACACGCACGCCGCGCACGGCGAGCCGCTCGGCGAGGAGGAGATCCGGCTCACCAAGAAGAACTACGGCTGGCCGGAAGACGCGAAGTTCCTCGTCCCCGACGGGGTCTACGACCACTTCAAGAAGGGCATCCACGCGCGCGGCCACGCGGAGCGCCAGGTGTGGATGGCGAAGTTCGAGCAGTACAAGGCCAAGTACCCGGAGCTCGCCGACCACCTCTTCAAGATGCAGAAGCGCCAGCTCCCCGACGGCTGGGACAAGGGGCTCACGCCCTTCCCGACGGATCCGAAGGGCGTCGCCGGCCGCGACTCCTCCGGCAAGGTGCTCAACGCGCTGGCCCAGACCGTGCCCTGGATCATCGGCGGCTCGGCGGACCTCGCCCCCTCGACGAAGACCCGGCTCACATTCAAGGAGGCCGGCGACTTCACGGCGGCGAGCCCGCAGGGCCGAAACATGCACTTCGGGATCCGCGAGCACGCGATGGGCTCGATCCTGAACGGCATGTCGCTCTCGAAGATGCGGGTGTACGGCTCGGGCTTCATGATCTTCAGCGACTACATGCGGGCGTCGATCCGGCTCTCGGCGATCATGGAGCTGCCCGTCATCTACATCTTCACCCACGACTCGATCGGCGTCGGCGAGGACGGGCCGACCCATCAGCCGATCGAGCAGCTCCCCTCGCTACGCGCGATCCCCGGCCTTCTCACCTTCCGGCCGGGCGACGCCAACGAGGTCACCGAAGCGTGGCGCTACATCATGAAGCTGCGCCACGAGCCCGTCACTCTCATCCTGTCGAGGCAGGCGTGCCCGACGATCGACCGGACGAAGTTCGGCGCGGCCTCCGGTACAGCCCGGGGCGCGTACGTCCTCGCCGACGCCGCGGACGGCAAGCCCGACGTGATCCTCATGGGCTCGGGAAGCGAGATCGGGCTCTGCATGCAGTCGTGGGAGCGGCTGACCGCCGAGGGGCTCAAGGCGCGCGTCGTGTCTATGCCGTGCTGGGAGCTCTTCGAGCAGCAGGATCAGAAGTACAAGGAGAGCGTGCTCCCGCCGTCGGTGCGGGCGCGCGTCGCCGTCGAGCAGGCCTCCACCTTCGGCTGGGCGCAATACGTCGGCACGGACGGCGAGGTCATCGGCATGAAGACCTTCGGCGCCTCGGCGCCGCTCAAGGAGCTCCAGACGAAGTTCGGCTTCACGCCGGACAACGTCGTCAACGTGGCGCGGGGCGCCCTGCGCCGCCAGCAGAAGAATCCGCTCACAATCCTGCAGAACTACGGGCAGTCCGTCTGGCTCGACTACATCAGGCGAACTCTGTTCACGAGCGGCGATCTGCAACGCTTCCTCGACGAGGACGGGCTCCGGGGCGTCACCTCGAACCCGGCCATCTTCGAGAAGGCGATCGCCGGCTCCAACGACTACGAGGGGGACCTCAAGGCCCTCGAGCGGCGCAAGGACCTCGACGCCAAGGCCGTCTACGAGCAGCTCGCCATCACGGACATCCAGGGGGTCGCCGACGCCCTGAAGCCGCTCTACCTCGCCACGAAGCGGCGCGACGGCTACGTCAGTCTCGAGGTGTCGCCGGATCTCGCCCACGACACCAAGGGCACACTCGACGAGGCGCGGCGCCTCTGGAAGGCCGTCGCCCGCGAGAACGTGATGATCAAGGTGCCGGCGACGCCCGCCGGGGTGCCGGCGATCCAGCAGCTGATCTCCGAGGGCATCAACGTCAACGTGACGCTGCTCTTCGCCCGCGAAAACTACGAGCACGTTGTGGAAGCCTATCTGCGCGGCCTCGAGAAAGCAGCGGCGGCCGGCCGGCCCGTGGAGCGCATCGCTTCCGTGGCCAGCCTCTTTGTGAGCCGGGTCGACACCCTGATCGACAAAATGCTTGCCGAAAAGGGCGCGCCCGCGGACCTGGCGGGAAAGGCGGGCATTGCCAATGCCAAGCTGTTGTACCGGCGTTATCGCGAGGTTTACTACGGCCCGCGCTTCGCCGCCCTGCGCGCCAAGAACGCGCAGCCACAGCGATTGCTGTGGGCC
>JBOHQB010000460.1:0-13424 GCA_050731995.1 Candidatus Rokuibacteriota bacterium | reverse complement strand
GCCGAGCACGGCCGCGGCGTGGCGGAGATGCTCGAGAGAGTGCGCGAGCGGGCGCCGCGCGACGCGGCCCTGCCGCGCGGCCTCGGCCAGGCGGTCCATGTCGCCCTGATCGGCCGGCCCAACGTCGGCAAGTCGTCGCTCGTCAACGCCATGCTCGGCGCCGAGCGCGTGCTCGTGCACGCCGAGCCGGGCACGACGCGCGACGCGGTGGACACGCCGTTCGAGTTCGCGGGCCGCCCCTACATCCTCGTGGACACCGCCGGGATCCGGCGCAAGGGACGGGTGAGCGAGCCGCTCGAGAAGCTCGCCGTGGTGATGGCGCTCAAGAGTCTCGAGCGCTGTCAGGTCGCGCTCCTGATCGTCGACGCGTCGGAGGGAGTGACCTCCCAGGACGCGCACATCGCCGGATATGCGCAGGACGCCGGGCGGGCTCTGGTGCTCGTCGTCAACAAGTGGGACCTGGTGCCTCGAGGGACCGTTCGCCGGGCCGAGGTCGTCGAGCAGGTCCGCGACCGGCTGCCGTTTCTCGACTATGCCCCCGTATGCTTCACGTCCGCGACGCTGCGCGAAGGCGTCATGGAGCTCTTCGAGGTCGTGGACCGCGTCGCCGCCGCGGCCCAGCGCCGCGTGCCCGCCGGCGAGCTCACCGAGACGCTGCGCCAGGCGGTGACGCGCCGGCCCGTGTCGGTCGGCGGCGCGCCGCTCATGATCCAGTCCGCGTCGCAGGTGACCGTGTTTCCGCCGACCTTCGCGGTCCGCGTGAACCGGCCGGACGGGATTCACTTCTCCTACGAGCGATACCTCGCCCGCTCGCTGCGGCGGGCCTTCGATTTCGAGGGCTCGCCCCTGCGGATCTCGTTTCGGCGCGGCCAATCCCGCCGCACGCGCGCGCGGGCCCGGAGGACGGAGCGCTGAGCGCGCAGAGATCCCTCGGCTGGTCGGGCATCGCCGCGATCCTCGTCGTGGTTCTCGTCGCCATCGGTGCCGGAGTGCTCCTCGCGAATCCGCGCCACCGCGCCTTCTACTTCCCGCAGGCCGAGCGCAACGGCGAGCCCGCGCTGAGCAGGCCACCGCGGCCGGCGGTCGAGCGCACGGCCGAGGCGGCCTCGCCCGAGCGGACGCGGCTGCCGGGCGCCGACGCGGAGGGCCGGATCGTCGTGCCGATCGCCGACCGGATCCCGTGGCGACTGCCCTCGGAGGGCGCGCCGCCGGGCTGGACGCTGCGCGAGTTCGCCGGCAACGCGGCAGCCGAGCTGATCCGCGCGGACGGGCGGCTCGCGCTGCGCCTGCGCGCCGACCACGCGTCGTTCGCCGTGTATCGCGACGTCGTGCTCGACGTCGCGCAGTTCCCGTACCTGTCGTGGTCCTGGAAGGTGACACGAGTGCCGTCGCAGGGCGACGTCCGCGACGCGACCCGCAACGATCAGGCCGCGCAGGTCTACGTGATCTTTCCGCGTTGGCCGCACTCCACCACGGCGAGCGACGTGCTCGGCTACGTCTGGGACTCGCACGCGCCCGCCGGAACGCACACCGCGTTCGCAAAAGCGCCGAACGTTCGCGTGATCGTCGTCCAGTCGGGAATCTCGCGCACCGAGACCTGGCTGCGGGAGCAGCGCAACGTCGCCCGGGACTACGTCGCCCTCTTCGGGCGACAACCGTCCCGGGTCGGGGCCGTGGCGCTCATGATCGACACCGACGACACGGGGGGCGACGCCGAGGCCTACTTCGGGGACCTGACCTTTTCGCGGGCACCCGTGGCAGGGGTGGAAAACGCAACGTCTATGCTAAGATAACTCGCATGTCGGGCCCTGACGACCAGGACCTCTTCGAGGACGCAGGCCCACGCTCCATCTTCGCGGCCACGTGGTTCCGCGTGGTCCTCGTCGTGATCGTCTTTGCGGTCATGGGTGCTGTTGCGGTGCCGTACATCCTCGACTACATGAATCCGCCTCCGACGAAGCCGGCCGTGGCGTCGAGGCCGCCGACGCCCGTGGCGCGTCCGAACGCCGCCGCGCCGCCGGCTCCCGCGCCAGCGCCACAGCCGTCGGTGCCCACCGCGATGCCCGCGCAACGCGCGCCGCAGGCCGCCGTGCCCGCCCAGCCGCCGTCCGCGGCGGCGTCGCCCGCGCAACCCGCACCGCAGGCCCTCACGCCGGCGCAGAAGCCCGCAGCGGCCGCGGTGAGCCCACCGGTCGTCGCCCAGGCTCAGCCTAAAGCCTCGCCTGCGACACCAGCCGCGAAGCCCGTGCCGTCGGAGGCAAAAGTTGCGGCGCAGGCCGCACCCAAGGGCGAAGAGAAGCGGGGCGAAGAGAAACCGGCCACTACCGCGACGGCGACCAAGCCCGCCGCGGCCAAGGCGCCGGTCTCCAAGCGGGCGGTCGCCAAGGCCGCGCCCGTCGCCTCGAGCGGTGCTTACTGGGTGCAGGTCGGCGCGTTCCGCGACGAGGACACGGCCAAGCGGGTGGCGGCGAGGGTCGGGGCGCAGAACGTGGTCGTGATGTCGACCCGGACGGGCGAAGCTGCCCCCGCCGCACCGGCGCCGGCCGCCGCGGCGCCGTCGGACCCGAGGGAGCCCGCGGGCAGTGCCGATCTCTACGACGTGTTCGTCTCCGGCGGCGTGCCCGCCGATATCACGCGCCGGCTCGCGGGCAAGGGACTCGCGTCCGAACCCACCGCGGGTGGCGTCGTGATCCAGCCGAGTCAGCCGCTGCGCGACGCGGTCGCGCTGTCGAAGGATCTGGCCGTGGACGGGTTCAGGGTGCAGGTGCGCCGCGCCGGGGGCGCCGCCCCGCGCCCCGCGCCCGTCGTGAGAGCGGCGCCGCCGGTCCCGGCGCCGGCGTCGGGCGAGACGCTCTATCGGGTGAGGGTCGGGCCATACGCAGACCGTGCCGCGGCGACCGTGGCGCTGCGCGACCTGGACGCGAAGGGCTACAAGGGGTTCATCGCGCGGGGCGAGCAGTGAGGGGCGTCGGTCGGGGGAGGTGACGGGTCGCCGTGACCAAGAACGATCTGATCAATGCCGTGGCGGCGCACGGCCTCAGCAAGCGCCAGTCCGCGTCCGTGGTCGAGTCGGTCTTCGACATCATCTTCCGCTGCTTCGAGCGGAGCGAGGACGTCAAGATCGTCGGCTTCGGGCACATCCGCATCCGCAAGAAGGCGTCCCGTCGCGGCCGCAATCCGCAGACGGGTGACTCGATCGAGATCACGGCGCGCAAGGTGCTGACGTTCAAGCCAAGCAAGGGGCTGAAGCAACGCATCAACGGTGGCCTGCCTGCCTGATGTGACGACGGACACCGCCGAGAAGCTCTACTACAAGATCGGCGAGGTCGAGCAGCTCACCGGGGTGGCCGCGTACGTGCTCCGGTACTGGGAGTCGGAGTTCAAGCTGCTCCGTCCCAAGAAGAATCCCGCCGGCCAGCGCGTCTATCGCAAGCGCGAGGTCGAGCTGGTCCAGCGGATCAAGGCCCTCCTCTACGACGAGCGGTTGACGCTCGAGGGCGCCAAGCGGCGGCTCCTGACGGAGTCGCGAGCCCGCTCCACGCAGCTCGATCTCGGGATGCGCGAGGCGACGTATGCCGAGGCGCTCCGCCGCGTCCGCGACCGGCTCCAGGCGCTTCGCGCGCGCCTCACTCCTTGATCACAGGCTCGCCTCGCCTATCGCAGCGTCGCCTCGCCTATCGCAGCGTCGCCTCGCCTGCGGCTCCTCCTGCGGGCTGCGGCTCCTCCTGCGGGCTCGCACAGCCTTGAAGCCTCGCGGTCTTTCTGCGAGAATTCACCTCGGCGGGGCGTAGCGCAGCCCGGTAGCGCACCGGACTGGGGGTCCGGTGGTCGCTGGTTCAAATCCAGTCGCCCCGACCATTCCACCTCCCTATGGCCGTACTGCTCCTGACCAACGACGACGGTGTCCACGCCGCGGGCCTCGCGGCGCTCGTCCAGGCCCTCGAGGCTCTCGGGGACGTCTGGGTGCTGGCGCCCGAGCGCGAGCAGAGCGCCTGCGGCCACGCGCTCACGCTGCACCGCCCGCTCCGGGCGGTGGCGCTCGGCGAGCGCCGGTTCGCCGTCAACGGCACGCCCTCGGACTGCGTGAACCTGGGCGTTCTCGGCTTCCTGCCCGAGCGGCCGACGCTGGTCGTCTCCGGGATCAACCACGGCTCGAACCTCGGTGACGACGTCACGTACTCGGGCACGGTCTCGGCGGCCATGGAGGGGACGCTGCTCGGCGTGCCGTCGATCGCCGTGTCGCTCGCGGACGGGGAGGACTTCGGCCACGCCGCGCGCGTCGCGCGGCTCGTCGCCATGCGGGTGCTCGTCAACGGGCTCCCGCCCAAGACGCTGCTCAACGTCAACGTGCCCGTCGGCGCGCCGCGCGGCCTGCGTGTGACGCGCCTCGGCCACCGCGTCTACAGGGAAAAGATCGTGGAGCAGACGGATCCGCGCGGCCGGACGCACTACTGGATCGGCGCGGGGCCGCCGGAGTGGGAGGCGCTGGACGGCACGGACATGAGCGCGGTCCACGAGGGCTTCGTCGCGCTGACGCCGCTCCACATCGATCTCACCAACCATCGCGCGGTCGCGCACCTCGGCGAGTGGTCGGCGGCGCTCACGGCGCAGCTCCGCACGGACCGGACCTAGTGGCCACGGGCGAGACGCGGTTCCTGCGCGAGCGGGAGCGCATGATCGACGAGCAGCTCACGCGGCGCGGCGTCACCGACGTGCGGGTGCTGGCCGTGATGCGGCGCGTGCCCCGCCATCTCTTCGTGGACGAGGCGCTGCGCGACCGCGCGTACGGCGACTATCCGCTGCCGATCGGCGAAGAGCAGACGATCTCCCAGCCCTACATCGTCGGATTGATGACCTCGCTCCTCGAGCTGTCGGGCGGCGAAAAGGTCCTGGAGGTCGGCACCGGCTCCGGCTACCAGACCGCGATCCTCGCCGGACTGGCGCGGCGCGTGTGCTCGATCGAGCGGCTGCCGCGCCTGGCCGCGCGCGCGCGCGCCACGCTCGAGGCGCTCGGCTGCGACAACGTGTGGATCCGCATTGGCAACGGCGCGCTCGGCTGGCCCGACGAGGCGCCCTTCGACCGGATCCTCGTGACCGCGGGCGGCCCCTCGATTCCGCCGCCGCTCTTCCAGCAGCTCGCCGAGGGCGGCCGCCTGGTGCTTCCGCTGGGCGACATGGAGTCGCAGACGCTCACCGTCGTCGAGAAGGTCCGGGGCGAGATGAAGACGCGGAGCGAAGGCGAGTGCAAGTTCGTCCGGCTCGTGGGAAAGTACGCCTGGGAACCGTGAGCTTCCTGTACAATGCGTGGGTCGGATCGGGGCGTAGCGCAGCCTGGTAGCGCGCACGGTTCGGGACCGTGAAGTCGGAGGTTCAAATCCTCTCGCCCCGACCAACACCTCCCCCCAGCGAGCCGTGAGCACCGCGGCCGAGATCGTCGTTGAAGGACAGGTGCAGGGCGTGGGATTCCGTCAGTTTGCCCAGCGGCGGGCCTCGCAGCTCGGCGTCGCGGGCTACGTGACGAACCTCAAGGACGGACGCGTGCGGGTGCGTGCCGAGGCGACGCGCGCGGTCCTCGAGGAGCTCGTGCGCGATCTCGAAAAAGGGCCGCCGCTCTGCCGCGTCGAGCGGGTGAGCGTGCGGTGGCTGCCGGCAACGGGGCGCTTCGTCGGCTTCGACATCCGCTACGCGGAGTTCGAGCCGTGAAGCGGGTGCGCGCCCTCCGCGCGGCCGCGGGGATCGCGACCGCGCTCGCGGTGCTGACGCCCGTGACGTCCGTCGCCGAGCCGCACAGCCCCGCGCTCGTGCACACGATCGTCCCGGGCGACACGCTGGGCGCGCTCGCGAAGCGCTACGGCGTGACCGTCGTCGCGCTCGTCGCCGCCAATCGGCTTCCGAGCGAGCGTGCGAAGCTCCGGCTCGGCCAGCAGCTGACGATACCGGAGCCCGGCGCGGCGGTCCCGCCCGGAGCCTGGGCGCGCGCGGCCGCCGCGACCCGGGCCCCAACGCCGCCGCGGCCGCCGGCGGACCTGGTCCTCGCGGTGCCGGAGTTCGTCGAGGAGGTGCCGCTCTTCGCGTGGCCCCTCGAGGGCCCGGTGATCTCGCTCTTCGGGCTGAGACGCCGCAGCTGGCATCGGGGCATCGACATCAAGGCGCTGCCGGGCAGCCCGGTGATCTCCGCAGCGCCCGGCGTCGTGATCACGAGCGGCGTCGAGGGACGCTACGGGCGCCTGGTGCGGGTCGAGCACGATCAGGGGTTCGTGACCGTGTACGCGCACAACGAGGACAATCTCGTGACCGTCGGCGATCGCGTGTCGGCCGGCGACAAGATTGCGACCGTCGGCCGCACCGGGCGCGCGACGACGTCCCACGTGCACTTCGAGATCCGGCACCTCGGCCGCGTCGTGAATCCGCTCTATCTCCTGCCCCAGCCGCCCAGCGTCCAGGTCGACGAGACCATGGAGGAAGAGCCCGAGTGAGCGCGGACGCGCGCGAGGAGACGCACGGCGAGATCCCAGACGAGCCGCTCCACGACCTCGTGGACGCGGTGGACGAGGACGTCCGCGCGGAGACGCGCGACACGAGCCGCGCCAACCTCGACGTCTACCTCAAGGAGATCGCGCGGATACCGCTGCTGACGCGCGAGCAGGAGACCGAGGTCGCCCGCCGCGTGCGCGCCGGCGACGAGGCGGCCAAGCAGCGCATGATCGAGGCCAACCTGCGACTGGTCGTGCAGGTCGCGCGGCGCTACCGCAATCGCGGCCTGCCGCTGCCCGACCTGATCGAGGAGGGCAACATCGGCCTCCTGCGCGCCGTCGAGAAGTTCGATCCGGACCGCGGGCTGCGCTTCTCGACCTACGCGGTCTGGTGGCTCCGTCAGGCGATCGTGCGCGCGCTCGCGAACCAGGCGCGCACGATCCGGCTGCCCGTCCACGTCGAGCTGCTCCTCGGGCGCCACGCGCGCGAGCAGAAGCGGCTGCTCCAGGCGCTGCAGCGGCCGCCGACGGACGAGGAGCTGGCGCGCGCCCTCAACACGAGTGTCGAGCAGGTGCGCGAGCTGGAGGAGACGCGACGGCAGCAGCCCGTGTCGCTCGACGCACCGGCGTCGCACGAGGGCGGGACCCTGGGCGACACCGTCAGAGACGACGCGGCCGACCCGGAGAGCACGGCGGTCGGGCGTCTGCTGAGAGGGCAGGCCAACCTGGCCGGGCTGCTGGACGACCTCGCCGCCAACGAGCGCCTCGTGCTCCGCCGCCGCTTCGGGCTCGAGGGCGAACCGCCCGAGACGCTCGCCGAGATCGGCAGGCGCCTCGGCGTGAGCCGCGAGCGGGTTCGGCAGATCGAGGGGGCCGGTCTCCGAAAGCTGCGCGCCCTCCTGCGGGCGCGCGGCGTGGATCCGGCCGATCTGGCGGGAGGATGCTAGAATCGACGGCGCACAGCGCATGACTCCCGCGACGAAGAAGCGCGTCCTGATCATCGACGACGACAAGCACATCTGTGCGTTGCTCGAGGAGGCGCTCGGCCGGACCTACGAGACCGAGGCCGCGCAGAGCGGCGCCCAGGCGTTCGGGTCGATCTTGAAGACCCGGCCGGACGTCATCCTGCTGGACATCAACCTACCGGGGATGACGGGACTCGAGATCCTCCGGGCGCTCAAGGAGCTGGACGCGACGATCCCGGTGCTGGTCGTCACCGGCAACGACACGGTCGCCGTCGCCGAGGACGCGCTCCGGAACGGCGCGGTGGCCTACATTCCGAAGCCCTTCGACCTTCGCTATCTCGACCACCTCGTCGCCGCCGCGCTCACCGGAACGACCCCGCCGCCGGGCCGCTAATCACATGGCGGGCCCCGACATGGCCCCCCATACCCCCCCCCGCGCTCCGAGCGCCGCGGCGGAGCCGTGGCGCTCCTCGATCACGGTGTGCGGTAATATCTCCTCCTGAGGAGGGTCTCGATGCGCGCGTACTACGACATCCGGCTGGACGATCGGACGGTGACGAAGCGGGAGCTTCACGGGGAGGACCTCGTCAAGGTCGGCCGCTACCACATCGCCCGGACGCTGCTCGACGCAGGCGCGGCCGCGGTGGACCCGCTCTCGCCGGCGAATCCGCTGATCTTCTCGGCCGGCCCGTTCGCCGGGACCTCCTTCTCCAACGCGAACCGCACGAGCGTCGGCTGCCGGAGTCCGCTCACGGGCGGCATCAAGGAAGCCAACGGGGGCGGCACCTTCTCCTACGGGCTCGGCCAGCTGAAGATCACCGGCTTCACGCTCCAGGGCGCCGCGCCGGACTGGGTGGTGCTCCACTTCACGCGCGCCGGCCGGATCGAGTTCGACGACGCGGGACCGTACCTCGGCAAGGGCAACTTCGCGGTCGCCGAGATGCTCAAAGCGCGCTACGGCAAGAAGATCGCGTATGCGCTCTGCGGGCCGGTCGGGGAGTACCAGGGACTCATCGCGGGCATCGCCTTCCCTGACAAGGACGGACGCCCGGCGCGGCTCGCGGCGCGCGGCGGGGTGGGCGCCGTCATGGGCAGGAAGAAGGTGAAGGCGATCGTCCTGGACCTCGACAAGATCCCGCCCTTCGAGGACGGGAAGAAGGTCAACGCGGCCATCAAGGACTACGCCAAGATGCTCCAGGCCGACGGCATCGTGGCGAACTTCTACGCGAAGCTCGGCACGATGGGAATGGCCGACGTCCAAAACCAGATGGGCGGGCTGCCCGTCCGCAACTTCAGCGCGGGCCGGCTCGCCGAGACGGCCGCGGGCGAGATCTTCAAGCTGGGCGCCGAGTTCATCGGGCCCCTCAACACCGGGCGCGGTGGCGAGCAGACCCACGCTTGTATGCCCGGATGCGTGATCCAGTGCAGCAACGTCTATCACGATGCCGCCGGCAAGGAGGTCGTCTCTCCGGTGGAGTACGAGACGCTCGGCCTCCTCGGCTCGAACTGCGGCCTCACCGAGCCCGACGACCTCGCCCAGCTGAACTTCGTCGCCAACGACCTCGGCGTGGACACGATCGAGACGGGCGCCACCCTGGCGGTGCTGATGGAGGCGGGGCTCGGCGCCTTCGGCGACGTGAAGTTCATGACGGACTGCCTCGCCGAGATCCGTGCCGGCACCGACAAGGGGCGTCTCTGGGCCCAGGGCACGGCGCGCGTGGGCGAGCACTACAAAGTCGGGCGCGTGCCGGTCATCAAGCGCCAGGCGATCAGCGCCTACGACCCGCGCGTGGTGGAGGCGACCGGGATCACGATGATGGTGACCGCGCAGGGCGCCGACCACACGGCCGGCAATCTGCCACGGCTCAAGACGCGCGAGATGGACACCGAAGCGCTCATCACTCAGAGCCTCGCCCAGCAGGTGAAGGTCGCGGCCAACGACTCGCTCGGCCTCTGCATCTTCGGCCAGAGCGTGACGAACCCGAACACCGAGTGGCTGGCGAACACGATCAACGCCGCCCACGGGACGTCTCTCACCAAGGATTTCTTCGAGGCGCTCGGGCGCGAGACGCTCCGGTTGGAAGCGGAGTTCAACCGGCGGGCGGGGTTCACCGAGAAGGACGACGAGCTGCCGGAGTTCTTCTATCGGGAAGCACTGCCGCCGACCAACCACGTCGCGCGCTTCCACGGCAAGGACGTGCACGACATGTACGCGCGCCTGCCGGCCTAACGGCCGAGCGATCCCCGGGCACACCTCTCGACCTTGAGGGCCGTAGAGGCCCCTTTGCCGATAGGGACTCCACTGGCCGCTGCGAACGGGAACGCTTCAGAGAAAAGGCGATCGAAGATGCCCACAAGCGTCACCTTGTTCGTGTCGACCTCGCGGATCGCCTGATCGCAGATCAACATCGCAGACAAGTGAGGGTGGGGGAACTCTGGTCCACCTGGGCGGAATGATCCTGAACGTGGTACAGGTAGAACAGGCTCAGGAGGGAGGGTCTCCGGATGAGCGTTGACATCAAGCTGACGTCGTCAGGGCCGAGTGGTGTGTCGGTTCGGAAACCGGGTAAGGTGACGGCTCCGGTGGTGAAGATCATCGGCTCACAGACGTTCATGCTCCCGAAACCGACACCAGCAACGCCCAAGAACTAAACTCTTCTTGTCGCCGGTGCACCATTCATTGTGAACCGGCGGACGACGAGCGTGGCGATCACCACGCGACCGTGACCGTGAGCACCGCCGCCGAGAGCCAGTAGACCGCTCGGCGCCAGTCGCCCTCATAGCCGTAGACCACCGCGGCCCCGAGGTTCAGCACGATCAACGCCGCCGGGAACGCTTGAGCGCGGGTCATGTCGCGTCGCTCGCGCCGCAGCGGGGACAGCGTGGCTCCTGCGTCAGCGTCACCGCGCCACACCGAGCGCAGCGGTACTCCGAGGCCGGGAGCCAGCTCCCATCGCCGGCTCGTTCGGCGAGCTCGGCGGCTTTTCTCTCACCGCCGCCGCAGCCCAACAGCAACGAGCTAATCGACGAGCCGCGTGTTCTTGGACAGCCCCGCGGCGACGAGCGTCTGCCATGTGTCCTCCGGCATGTCGGCAACCGCGCGCTCGAACGCCGCCACGTTGCGGTCGAAGTCCGCGCCCCACCGCGAGTTGAACGTGGATGCGGTCTCCGCGCTCCGGGCGCTCTACACCGGTGAGCAGCCGACCGCCGGCCCAGTCTTCCAACGCAGCAACGGCGCGGCCTGGGGTCCAGACCGCACCGCCTGGGAGTACGCGCTCGACAAGGCCGGGATCAAGGGCTTTCGGTTCCACGATCTCCGGCACACGGTCGCGAGCTACCTCGCGATGCGGGGCGCGACGATGCGCGAGATTCAGGAGGTTCTCGGGCACGCCGACGTGAAGACGACGGTCCGGTACGCGCACCTGTCGCCCGGTCATTTGTGGGGCGCGGTCGCCCGCCTGGAAGGGCTCACGACGCGGGCGGAAAGTGCACATGGAGTGCACATGGAGGGTAAAATCGAGGCGAGTGCAGTGTAAGTGCTTACGCCCCCGTAGCTCAGGTGGATAGAGCAGCAGTTTCCTAAACTGCGTGCCGGGTGTTCGAGTCACCCCGGGGGCACCACTCCTCTCGCGACAGGCGGGGCGCGACACGGACAGGCCCCGGAGCAGGGGTAGGAGGCACGGCCATGGACGTGGCCGGGCTCGATCAGCATCGCTACATGAGCCTGGCCACGTTTCGACGCACCGGGGCGGAAGTGAGGACCCCCGTGTGGTTTGCCGTGGCCGGCGGGCGGCTCTACGTGTTCACGGCGGGGACTCGGGCAAGGTCAAGCGGTTGCGGCGCTCGGTCCGGGCGCGCGTCGCCGCCTCCGACGCTCGCGCGACCCCCCATCCCCCACAGGAGGCTGGGCCGAGGGCAGTCTGCCGGCGGCGGCGCGCTCGCCCAGCCCTGCGCTTCGGGCCGCGGCGTGGCGCCGTCACTGTATTGCGCGAGAGTCATTAGCCGATAATCTCGTTCAGGCCTTCGACGACTCGGGCAACCTCTTCCTCGGTGGCCCGCGTCAAGCGACGCCCGATTCGCTCTACCGACAGGGTCCGAATCTGGCCGATTCTGATCCACGACCGTTTCGGCAGACTTGGGGCGCGGCTCTCGAGCACAAGAGGAAAGCCTGCTCGTGGCTCCTGGCTGGTCAGAGCGACGGCGATGACAGTTCCGGAGCGCTCATTGAAAACGTCGTGGCTGAGAATGAGGACCGGTCGAAGCCCGGCTTGCTCCCGGCCGCGGACAGGATTGAGGTCGGCCCAGCGGATCTCGCCCCTCAGTACGCGGGCCACGAATCGGAGCTTCCGGCGAGCCCTTCCTCGGCGAGAACCTGCTCTTCGGATGGATCGAGCTTCGCACACTCCCGTGCCAGGCGCGTGCGTCGTGCCCGAGTCAGTTTTTCCGTGATCGCGGCCTCGATTGCTTGACTGCGATTGCGGAATTCCCGACGCGCGACGAGCTCGTCCACTCGATCGAGGATCTGGGAATCGACGGTGATCGCGACCTTCGTCTTCGGCACGACAACCTCCTCAGTATGATGAAACATCCTACCATAGCGTAGTAGGATCAAAGCCAGGCATGCGCGTGCCCCGCTTCGGCCTGAACCGGTTCGACTCGCGTTCCGTGGACCTCTTTGCCGCCGACGTTCGACGCGCCGAGGCGCTCGGCTGGGACGCGGCGCTCCAGCCCGACTCGCAGCTGCGCCGGCGCGACACCTACGTACTGCTCGCCGCGGCCGCGCGGGCGACCACGCTGATCACGCTCGGCCCGCTGCTCGCAAATCCCATCAATCGCCACCCGACGGTGACCGCGTCGTCCATCGCGACGATCGACGAGCTGGCGCCCGGCCGCACGCTGCTCGGCTGGGGCGTGGGGGACACCGCGGTCCGGCTGGCGGGGCTTCGGCCGGCGCGCGTGAGGGAGCTGGAGGCGGGCACGCGGCTCATGCGCGCGCTGCTCGACGGTGAGGTGGTCGAGGTGGGCGCCGAGCGACCGGCGCGGCTGCCGCACCACCGACCGGTACCGATCTGGATCGCGGCCGGCGGGCCGAAGACGCTGCGCATGGCCGGCGGCGTCGCCGACGGCGTGTTCATCCGTGTCGGCACGCATCCGGCGAATATCGGCGCCGCGGTCGACTCGATCCGCGCCGGCGCCAAGGACGCGGGCCGCGGTCCGGCGACGATCCGGCTGGGCGCCGTCTTCCACACGGTGCTCGTGGACGAGCCCGCGCGCGCGCTGACGATGGCGAAGTCGATGGCGGCGGGCTACTACGAGTACTCTCCGGCGCTCTTCGAGCCGCCGCGATGTGCCTGGACGGGACCGGATCCGGAGACGCTCAAGCGCGAGCGCGGCGTCTGGCCCGACTTTCATCACGCGCTCGATCTGGAAGCGAGCGGGCGCGTCGTCGACTTCCTGCCGGCGAGCGCTGCCGACGCGTTCAGCCTTCGAGGGGGGCCGGCTGAAGTTGCCGACCGGTTGATCGAGGTACTGCGCTCGGCCCCGGCGGAGTTCGAGTACGTCGTCCTGCACCCGATCCCGAACCCGCCGACGCCGGATGAGGGCGAGCGAGGCTACATGGCGCGCGTCGCGCGAGGGGTCCTGCCCCGCGTGCGGCAGGCGCTCGCGGCCTCCTAAACGCCCGTTCCGAACCCGCCCGCGCCCCGGATCGTCACGGCCTCGCCGAGGTGCCCGGCGGGGTGGAAGAGCGCGATCCCGCTCAGCATCATCGCGCGCGGCCGACCGGCGAACGCCTTCACCAGCATCTCGGCCCGTGAACCGAACGCGCCCTCCGCCGCCGCCGTCTCCAGACCCGACGCGGCCAGCTCGCCCTGCCAGTCCTGGTCCTTGAAGCTGCCGACGATCTCGCGCGTGCGGTTGCCCACGGCGTCGCGATACGCGCGGGCCACCGCGAGGTCGATCTGCTTCGACAGCTCGGAAACCTCGG
>JBOHQB010000459.1:0-7403 GCA_050731995.1 Candidatus Rokuibacteriota bacterium | reverse complement strand
CTCTACTTCAAGCGGGCGAAGTCGTCGGAGTTCACCTTCGGCGACGCCACGTACCACCGCGAGCGGGTCGCGCAGCTGATCAGCTTGTAGTTGTCGACCCCGTCGACGCCCGTTGAGCCGAAGCCCGCCGCATCTGTCGTCCTCGTGCGCGCGTCCTCGGCCGGCGCGCCCGAGCCGCTCGAAGTGTGGATGGTTCGCCGGCAGAAGACGATGAAGTTCCTCGGGGGTTTCTACGCGTTCCCCGGCGGGCGGGTGGATGACGCCGACTCGTCGCCCGAGCTGCTCGCGCGCTGCCACGGCCTCACCGCCGAGGAGGCCGCCGCCCTCTTCCCCTCTCACGCGCACCTGGCGCCGCTCGCCTTCTGGGTGACCGCGGTGCGCGAGCTGCTCGAGGAATCCGGCCTATTGCTCGCGTGCGACCGGGCGGGGCGGCCCGTGGACGCGCGCGATCCGGCCGTCGCCGCCGCGATCGGCGCCGCGCGCCGCGCCCTCGTCGAGAAGAAGGTGCGGTTCGCCGACGTGCTGGCGCGCGCCGACTGGTACTGCGACCTGCGCGCGCTGCGCAACCTGTCGCACTTCATCACGCCGAAGACGAGCCCCATCCGCTTCAGCGCGCGCTTCTTTCTCTCCCCGGTGCCCGACGGTCAGGCGCCGGCGCTCTTCGAGGAGGAGACGTCGGAGGCCTTCTGGATCCATCCCGGCGAGGGGTACCGCCGCTTCCGCACCGGCGAGATGCCGATGGCCGAGCCCGCGGAGTACGGCCTCGGCTATCTCGCGCAGTTCCCGTCACTCGACGCGCTCCAGGATGCGCACGCCGACCGCCGCCACAAATTCCACGGCATCGTCGACCGCGTCGAGTTCTGGGGCGACTTCGACTGGAAAGCCAACCGCTGGCCCCACCGGTGACCCGGCTCGAAGTAGACTGGGCGCCGGGCACAATGATCTCCCACGCGACGACGATTCAGGTGCACTGGAGCGACGTGGATCCGGCCGGGATCGCGTTCTACCCGCGCTTCTTCGAGTGGTACGACCGCGGCGCGGAGGCGCTGTTCGCGTCGGTGGGCCTCGGCTGGCCCGAGCTGTTCCCGAAGTACGCGATCGTCGGTGTGCCGATCCTCGAGTCGGGCTCGCGCTTCCGCGCGCCGGTCCGCTACGGGGACGTGCTGACGATCCACTCGACCATCGCGTGGGTGAAAGACAAGACCTTCCGCGTGGAGCACCGGATCACGCGCGGCGACCGGCTCTGCGCCGAGGGCTTCGAGGTGCGCGCGTGGATTCCGCGTCCGGTGCCGGGCGCCGAGCTTGTGACGGCCGCGATCCCGCCCGAGGTCGTCGCGCGGCTCACCGGAGGGCCGGCGTGAGCGTGAGCGCGCCGGGTCGTGTACGATCGAGGTCGGTGAGCGATGCGAATCGATGCTAGAATCCCCGGACTGTTCGAGCGGTGTCGATCTGCGGTGATGATTTCATGAGGAGGCTCAGCGTGCGTACATTCAGGCGTGCCCTCGTCTTCGGGCTCGTGGTCGCCGTCGTCGCGGCGCTTCCGGTGGCCGCGCAGCAGGAGACGGTCAAGATCGGATTCATCACGTCGCTCTCCGGGCCCGCCGGGATCATCGGCGAGCATATGAAGAACTCCGTCGAGCTCGCGCTCGACCACCTCGGCCGCAAAGTCGGTGGTCTGCCGGTCGAGGTGATCTACGGCGACGACCAGCGCAAGCCCGACGTCGGCAAGCAGCTCGCCGACGAGATGCTCAAGAAGCACAAGGTGCATTTCGTGAGCGGCATCATCTGGTCGAATATCATGCTCGCGGTCGCGCCGACGGTGACGGAGGCCGGGACGTTCATGATCGGCACCAACGCCGGCCCGCACGAGCTCGCCGGAAAGATGTGCTCGGAGCTCTTCTTCACGACGTCGTGGCAGAACGACCAGACGCCCGAGGCGATGGGCAAGTACATGCAGGACCAGGGCCTCACGGATGTGTACGCGATGGCCCCGAACTACGCCGCGGGCAAGGACATGATCTCGGGCTTCAAGCGGTACTTCAAGGGCAAGGTCGTCGACGAGGTCTACACGAAGCTGGGCCAGCAGGACTACCAGGCCGAGATCAGCCAGCTCCGCTCCAAGAGCCCGAAGGCCGTCTTCGTCTTCTATCCGGGCGACATGGGGATCCAGTTCCTCAAGCAGTACGCGCAGGCCGGGCTGCGGGGGCAGATCCCCCTCTATTCGGTCTACACCGTGGACGAGATCTCGCTGCCGGCGGTGAAGGAAGACGCGGTCGGCAACTACGAGACGCGCTACTGGTCGCCCGACCTCAAGAACGAGGCCAACGCGAAGTACGTCGCCGACTTCAAGAAGAAATACAGCAAGATGCCGGTGTTCTACGGCGCCCAGTCCTACGACGGCATTCTGCTGATCGACTCCGCCGTGCGCGCGGTCAAGGGCAACCTCGGGGACAAGAAGGGCATGATCGCCGCGATGCGGAAAGCGGACTACAAGTCGACGCGCGGCAAGTACACGTACAACGTGAACCACTTCCCGATCCAGAACTTCTACCTGCTGCGCTCCGTCGCCGTGGGCGGCGACGTCGAGATGCAGATCCAGAAGACCGTCTTCGAGAACCACAAGGACGCCTACTTCAAGGAGTGCGGGATGAAGTGGTAGCGTCCTGAACCTTCTCTTCCTCATCCTCGAGCAGACGCTCAACGGGCTTCAGTTGGGCGTCATGCTTTTTCTGATGGCGGCGGGTCTGACCCTCGTCTTCGGCATCATGAACATGGTCAACCTCGCCCACGGCTCCCTCTACATGGTCGGCGCGTATCTCGCCACCACGTTCCACGGCTGGACGGGAAACTTTCCGCTCGCCGTGCTGCTCGCGCTGGCGGGGACCCTCGTGGTGGGCGTCGTCGTGGAGGTCGTCGCGCTCCGCACGCTCTACGAGCGCGATCACCTCGACCAGGTGCTCGCGACCTTCGGGCTCATTCTCTTCTTCAACGAGCTGATCGCCATCGTCTGGGGGCGGGCCGCGCTCTACTCGAGCCTGCCGGGCTGGCTCTCCGGCTTCGTGCAGGTGCTGCCCGGCGTCCGGTATCCGGTCTACCGCGCGCTCGTGATCCTGGTGGGCCTCGTCGTCGCGGGACTCCTCTGGGTCGTCGTCACGCGCACGCGGCTCGGCATGCTGATCCGCGCCGGCGCGACGAACCGGACGATGGTCGCCGCGCTCGGCATCAACATCCGCCTCCTCTACACGATCGTTTTCGGGTTCGGCGCCGCGTTGGCAGGGCTCGCCGGACTGATGGCCGGGCCCATCTACGCGGTCCAGCCCGGCATGGGCGAGCAGATCCTCATCCAGGTCTTCGTCGTGATCGTCATCGGCGGCATCGGCTCGATCCGCGGCGCGCTCGTCGGGGCCGTGATCGTCGGGATGGTGGACACGCTCGGCCGCGCGTTCCTGAAGCCGATGCTCGCCACGCTCGTCCTGCCCTCGACGGCCGACACGGTCGGGCCGGCGCTCGCCTCGATGCTGATCTACATGTTGATGGCGGCGGTCCTGGCGTTCCGACCGCAGGGGCTGTTCCCCGCGCGCGGGATCTGAGCGAATGGCGTCGCGCGCGCGCGCGCTCGCGATCGTGCTCGGCCTGCTGGCGCTCGCCGCGGTGCCGCCGGTCGCCGCGGCCCTGAACCAGCCCTTCTACCTGGATCTCTTCCGTCGCATCATGATCTTCGCCATCGCCGCGCTCTCGCTCGACCTGATCCTCGGCTACGGCGGCATGGTCTCGTTCGGCCACGCGGCCTACCTCGGCGTCGGCGCCTACGCGGTCGGCGTCCTCGGCCACCACGGGATCCACAACGGCT
Source organism: Candidatus Rokuibacteriota bacterium (assembly GCA_050731995.1). Classification (GTDB taxonomy): domain Bacteria; phylum Methylomirabilota; class Methylomirabilia; order Rokubacteriales; family CSP1-6; genus JBOHQB01. The sequence continues at coordinate 3,553 of JBOHQB010000459.1, read as the reverse complement.
ATCTGCAGTGGGCGGTCGCCCTCGGCGCGTCCATGGTGCTGGCACTCGGGATCGGCGCCGTCTCGATCCGAACGAGCGGCGTGTCCTTCATCATGATCACGCTCGCGTTCACGCAGATGCTCTACTACCTCGGGATCAGCCTCGCCGCGTACGGCGGCGACGACGGCATGCGCCTCACCTCGCGGAGCCTGTTTCCCGGGCTGCTCGACCTCCGGAACCCGACCGTCTTCTACTACGTTGTCCTCGCGATCCTCGTCGGGTGCCTCCTGCTCGGTCATCGGATCGTCAACGCGCGGTTCGGCATGGTCATCCGGGCGGCCCGGTCGAACGAGGCCCGCGCGCGCGCGATCGGCTTCTCGCCCTATCCGTACCGCCTCACCGCCTTCGTCGTCGCCGGCGCCATGTGCGGCCTCGCGGGCGCGCTCCTCGTGAACCAGACTCAGTACCTCACGCCCGAGTTCATGCACTGGACGCGCTCGGGCGAGATCATGTTCATGGTGATCCTGGGCGGCATCCGCACGCTCGCGGGCCCCGTGCTCGGCGCCGCCGTCCTGCTCCTGCTCGAGGACGTGCTCTCGGCGTGGACGACGCACTGGCAGATCATCCTCGGCCCGTTCCTCATCGTGGCCGTGCTCTTTGCGCGGAACGGTCTCTTCGGGCTCCTACCCGGCGGCGGGCGCGATGGTTGAGCCGCTGCTCGAGATCCGCGGACTCACGAAGACCTTTGGCGCGGTCACCGCCACCGACCGGATCGACCTGGACGTGCGGGAAGGGGAGACGCACGCGGTCATCGGCCCGAACGGCGCGGGCAAGACGACGCTGATCGGTCAGCTCGCGGGCGACCTCCGGCCCGACGCGGGCACGATCCGGTTCGCCGGTCGGGACATCATCGGGCTCGCGGCGCCGGCGCGCTCGCGGAGCGGTCTCGCGCGCTCGTTCCAGATCACGTCCATCTTTCGGGAGTTCACCGCGCTCGACAACGTGGCGCTCGCCGTGCAGGCGCACGCCGGCCATTCGTTCCGCTTCTGGCGGCCGGCGCGCCGAGAGCCTGCGCTCCGCGACCCCGCCCGCGGGATCCTCGACCGCGTCGGCCTCGGGGAGCGCGCCGACGTTCTCGCCGCCAACCTGGCCCACGGCGAGCAGCGCCAGCTCGAGATCGCGATGGCGCTCGCGACGCGCCCGCGACTGCTCCTGCTCGACGAGCCGGTCGCCGGCATGGGCGCCGACGAGTCGCAGCGCATGATCCGCTTTCTGGCCGACCTCAAGGGGCTCCAGACGATCGTGCTCGTCGAGCACGACATGGACGCGGTCTTCACGCTCGCCGACCGCGTGTCGGTGCTCGTCTACGGCCGCATCATCGCCACCGGCGCGCCCGGGACAATCCGCGAGAACGTCGAGGTCCGCCGCGCGTACCTCGGCGAGGACACGGGCGCGTGATGCTGGTCGTGGAGGGGCTCGAGACCGCCTATGGCGTGAGCCAGGTGCTCTTCGGCGTGTCGTTCCGGGTGGGGGCGGGCGAAGTCGTGACGCTCCTCGGGCGCAACGGCATGGGCAAGACGACGACGGTGCGCTCGATCATGGGCATCGTGCCGCCGCGCGCGGGCACCGTCCACTTCGACGGCCGCGCGATCCACGGCCTGCCGTCGTATCGCGTCGCCCAGGTCGGCCTCGGGCTCGTCCCGGAGGGCAGGCAGACGTTCCCGAACCTCACCGTGCGCGAGAACCTCGTCGCGACCGCCGCCAACCGGGCCGGGCACGCCGAGCCCTGGACCGTCGAGCGCGTCTTCGCGCTGTTTCCACAGCTCGCCGAGCGACGACGGCATTTCGGCGACCAGCTCTCGGGCGGCGAGCAGCAGATGCTCGCCATCGGCCGCGCGCTGATGACGAACCCGCGCCTCCTGATCCTCGACGAGGCGACGGAGGGCCTGGCGCCCCTCGTGCGCGCGGAGATCTACCGCTCGCTCGAACGGCTCAAGACCGGGGGGCTCAGCATCCTCATCATCGACAAGGACGTCCGCGCGCTCACGCGCGTCGCCGACACCCACTACGTGCTGGAGAAAGGGCGCGTCGTCTGGAGCGGCTCCTCGGCCGAGCTCGCCGCGCGCGAGGACGTCCAGCATCGGTACCTCGGCGTCTGAGCATCCCCGGAGGGCGTCCGGTGTACGATCGGGGCGGATGAGCTGGATCGACAGTGCGTTTCCGCGGACCGCGACCCTCACGCCGCTCGTCGGCCGGGTGCTCGGGCTCAACCCCGGCATGATGACGGGCCCGGGGACGAACACCTATCTCGTCGGCCGGCGGGACCCGGTCCTGATCGACACCGGCGCCGGCGTCGCGGACTATTTGCCGCTCTTCGAGGCCTATCTGGCCGAGCGCGGCTGGTCCCAGCCCGCGCGCGTGATCCTCACACACCGCCACCCCGACCACATGGGCGGCGTCGAGCAGCTGCGGAGCCGCTTCAAGGACCTGCGCGTGTCCAAGATGGTCCACAAGGACGGAGCGCTGCCGGAGCCGATCGAGATGCTCCGGGACGGCGAGCGCGTGGAGGGTGACGGCGCGACGCTCGTGCCCGTCTACACGCCGGGTCACGCGTCCGACCACCTCTGCTACTACCTCGTCGAGGAGAAGGCGCTCTTCACCGGCGACGTCGTGCTCGGCGGCTCCACGACCGTGATCCCGTCGGGCGACGGCGATCTCCTCGACTACCTGGACTCGCTCCGGCGGCTCCTGGGCTGGGACGTCCGACGCATCTACCCGGCGCACGGCCCGGTCATCGAGGACGGGCCCGGGCGGATCCAGGAGTTCATCGACCACCGGCTGATGCGCGAGCGCCAGATCCTCGAATGCCTCGGCGACCGGGTCGAGACGATCCCCGCCATGGTCGCGCGCATCTACGCGGAGGTGCCGAAGAACCTCCACGTGCCCGCCGCGCAGTCGGTGGAGTCGCATCTCAAGAAGCTCGCGCGCGAGGGCCGGGTGCGCGAGCACCGCGAGGCGGGCGCACCGTCGCGCTGGGAGCGCGTCCGCTAGCAGGCGGCTGACTGCTGAGATGCCTGTGAAGGCGGTGACCTTTGACGCCTATGGCACGCTGCTGCGGAACGAGGACTTGATGCTGATTCCTCGACGAATCGTGGCTGATCACGGCTTGTCGGTGCGCATCGAGGACGTCTGGCGGATGTGGATCGACCTCTACTTCGAGGCGACGCAACTGCCGCCGTTCCGGACGCTCAGAGAAATTCAGGGACAGGTTCTGTCGCGCGTGTTGCGACAATTTGATGTCGGCGCTGACGCGGCCCCTTATGTTGATCTCTTCTTTCAGGTGACGACGAAGGTGGAGCTCTACCCGGAAACGCTCAGGGTGTTGAACGCGCTCGGGCATGTACGCTCCGCCATCGTATCGAATGCCGATCATGAACACCTCGCCGCTTGGAACTTCACATTGCCCGTTCAGTTCGTGCTCATCTCCGAAACGGTGCGAGCCTACAAACCGGATCGGCTTGTGTTCCAGAGAGCGCTCGAACAGTTGGGACTTCAGCCGCATGAAGTTCTGCAC
>JBOHQB010000458.1:0-2532 GCA_050731995.1 Candidatus Rokuibacteriota bacterium | reverse complement strand
CCTCGGCGTCGGCGCCTACACCGTCACGCTCCTCTGGAACTTCTTCGGGCTCACGCCGTGGCTCGGCGTCGTCGTCGCGATGGCGGCGGCGGTCGCGCTCGCGCTCGTCGTGGCCTATCCGTGCTCGCGCTTCGGCATCATCGGCCACTACTTCGGCCTCGTCACGCTGGCGGTCGGCGAAGTGGTCCGCCTCCTGATCATCGCCGAGCGCGACTGGACCGGCGGCTCGCTCGGGCTGACGCTCAAGCCGATCGGACACGACAGCCTGCTCGCGGTCCAGTACACGGACAAGCGCGTCTTCTACTACGCGTCCATGGTGATCTGGCTCGCGGGTCTCTGGGTGTGGCGTCGGCTCGACCGCTCGATGGCCCGATCGGCCATGGAGGCCATCGGCGAGGACGAGACGGCGGCCGCGTCCGTGGGCATTCACGTGACGCGCTTCAAGCTCGCGATCACCGCGCTCTCGGCTGCGCTGACGGCGGCGGGCGGCGTCGTGTACGCTCAGTACATGACCTACGTGAGCCCAGAGACGCTGGCCGGCGTCGGCGTCTCGCTCCGCATCGTCTTCGCGGTCGTGCTCGGTGGCATGTACTCGCTCCTCGGCCCCTCGGTCGGCACCGCGCTCACGATCACCCTGTCGGAATACCTGCGCGTGGTCTTCGGCGTGAAATTCATCGGGATGGCGGAGACGATCTACGGCCTGCTGCTCGTGGTCTTCATCATCTTCCTGCCCTCGGGCATCTACGGCAGCGTCCGGGACCTGGTCCGGAGGCGGTGGCCGGCACCCCAGGCGCCCGCGACGGCATGACGATGGCGGACTACGCCGTCTATCCCGACAAGGATCCGCCGCGCGCCGCGGCCGCGCTCGCCGAGCAGGTCACCCGCGACGGCGGCCATGTCCTCGCGGTCTACCAGGAGCCCGTGGGGGACCACTGGCAGATCTTCTGTCTGCTGCCGCGGACGAAGGTGGAGTCGAGTCCCTACCAGCGGGACGTGTCGCCCACGCACGCCAAACGGCTCACCGAGGCAGTGAAGAGGCTCGACCGGTTCGTCGACCCGATCGTCGTCGTCTCACCCGAGCCGGGCGTCTACTGGACGCCGAACGGCAACCACCGCCGCGTGGCGCTCGACAAGCTCAAGGCCGACGTCATCCCGGCGATCCTCGTCGTCGAGCCGGAGGTGGCCTTCCAGGTCCTGCCGCTCAACACGGAGAAGGCGCACAACCTCAAGGAGAAGTCGCTCGAGGTGATCCGGATGTACCGGGCGCTGACCGACCAGCAACCGGGCTCGACGGAGGAAGATTGGCAGTTCCAGTTCGAGTCGGCGCACTTCATCACGCTCGGCCTCCTCTACGAGGAGAACAAGCGGTTCGCCGGCGGCGCCTTCGCGCCGATCTTGCGCCGCGTGGACAAGTTCCTCAGGGTCACATTCCGCAAGGGCATCGAGGAGCGCGGGGAGCGGGCCGATCTCGTGCGCGCGGCGGACGCCGCGCTGGTCCAGGTCGTGGCGAAGATCAAGAAGCGCGGGATCAACCACCCGTACGTGAAGAACTTCCTCCTGGCGCGGACCACGCCGCTGACGCGGCAGCGCAAGACGCTGCCGCCGTTCGACCAGACGTTCAAGAAGCTCCGCGAGAACCTCGAGGCGTTCGACGTGGCCAAGGTGCGGTACGAGGACGTCCAGCGGTCCTCCATCATGGGCGCGCCGGCCGGAGACTAGGCTCGTGGCGAACCGGGTCGCGATCGTCACGGGCGGCACCGGCGCGCTCGGTCAGGCGATCGTCCTGCGCCTGATGAAGGACGGCGCGCGCGTCGCGGTGCCGTACGCGGTGCCCGCCGAGCAGGAGGCGCTGCTGGCGCGCGTGGCGCCCGCCGACCGGGGACGGCTGATGACCGAGGCCGTCGACGTCGCGGACCTCGCCCCGATGACCGCGTTCACCGACCGCGTCGCCGCGGCCTCGGGCGGGGTGCACGTCCTCGTCGCCGCCGTCGGCGGCTTCGCGGGCGGCGGGCTCCTCGAGACCGACCACGCGCTCTGGGAGCGGATGCTCCGGCTGAATCTCACGTCGGCGTTCAGCGCCGCGAGCGCGGCGCTGCCGCACCTGATCCGCTCCGGGTCGGGCCGGCTCGTGCTCGTCGCGTCCCGCGCCGTCCTGCCGCCCGTCGGCGGCTTCCTCGCCTACACCGTCGCCAAGGCCGGCGTCGTCGCGCTCGCCCAGGCGCTCGCGCATGAGACGCGGGCCCAGGGCGTGACCGTCAACGCGGTTGCGCCGAGCACGATGGACACGCCGGCCAACCGCGCGGCGATGCCCGACGCCGACCGCAGCGGGTGGGTGCCCGTCGACGCCGTCGCCGACGCGATCGCGTTCCTCGGCGGCGAGGGCGCGGCCCACGTCAGCGGCGCCGTGCTGACGATCTGAGCGCATCGAGGGGCACCCCGGCTCCGCCGGGGGGTCCCGAGCGATGGCCGGGGGAGTCCGAGGGGGGCGTAGCCCCCTTCGCTCGACGAGAGTGCGGGGCGCCCGGAGCCCCC
>JBOHQB010000457.1:0-7924 GCA_050731995.1 Candidatus Rokuibacteriota bacterium | reverse complement strand
GGCGTCGCGTCCGGGCCCAGGTCGAGCGCCCGGGCGACGGCGGGCGCCAGCGCGGCGGTCGCGCCGCCGAGCACGAGCGCCAGGCCGAGGTTGGCGGCGAATGCCGCGGGCAGGCTCGCGGCCGGGTCCAGCTCGCGGCGCTGCACCAGCGCGGCGCCGAGGCCGAGGTCGCTGAACGTCACGCCGAGGCCGACGGCGAAGGCGAGGACGGCCCACACGCCGAAGTCGTCGGGCCCGAGCAGCCGCGCGAGCGCGATCCCGCCGAGCCCGGTGATCGCGAGGGACGCGACGCGCTGGCCGGCGAGCAGCACGGCGCCCCGCACCGTCCGCGTCCTGAGGCTCTCGCCGTGGGCGACGGGCGCCATCGCTCAGAACGCCCGGAGCAGCTCGAGCTCGGACGGCCGCACCGGTCGCTCGGGCGTGTAGACGTCGAACCCGTCGATCGCGTCGTGGCCCATCGCGCGTCCGGTCTTCCGCATGGCGCCGACGAACACGCGGCCGGCCTCGGAGCCTCGCGCGAAGACGTAGGCGACACGCGGCGCGCGCGCGACCGCCGCCGAGTACGCCGGCCTCCGCTCGACGTTCACCGGCCCCGCCGCCGGCGAGGCGAGGATCGTCTCGCGCGAGAGGAAGATGACGGGGTAGGCGACGAAGTAGTCGGTGTAGATCGCGACGAGCCCGCGCGCGCGGAGCCCTTCCACCAGCGGCGCCACGCGGAGACGCTCCCGCGCGTGCGCGGCGGTGCCGAGCGCGTTCAGCGCGAGGAAGCCCGCGAGCGCGGCGACGCCGAGCGGCCTCGCCCGTCGCGGGACGCGCGTCGCCAGCCAGCCGAGCCACAGCGCGGCCGGCAGCCAAAGCACCGCCTGGTGACGGGCCGCGTCGAAGCGGCCGAGCGCCAATAGGACGGTGCCCGCGAGCGCCGTCCAGCCCGCCAGCGCCAGACCGAACGAATCAGCACCGCGACGCGCCCAGGTCCAGACCACCGCGCCCGTGACGATGAGGGCGACGGGCCAGGCGGCGGGCGGCGCGAGGTCGAGGAAGCCGGCGGACGCGGCCACGAGCGCCCGCGGCACGTCCGCAAGGCCGGCCGCGTAACGCGCCAGCGCCGCGGCCAGGATCTGCGCGTGGTCCCCGCCGCCCCACCGGGCGGCCGAGACGTCGAGCACGCGCCCGGCGAAACGGAGGATCGACGCGCCGGGATGGAGCACGTTGTGCACGACGTACGGGGCGATACCGAGGAGGAAGCCCGCGGCGACGAACGTCCCGGTCTGTCGTGAGAGCCGCCGCCGGCGCGCGAGGGCGATGGCGCCGCCGACGAAGAGAGCCAGGAGGAGTGGCATCGACCACGTGGCGAGGCCGCCCGCCACGCCGAACATGATCCAGTGCTGGGGCCGCGGATTCGCGGCGGAGGCGAGCCGGACCGCGCCCCAGAGCAGGAGCCCGCCGAAGCCGAGCACCTCCGGATAGCCGCCGATCGCCTCCGTGGTGTAGAGGGCGAAGACCGGCGGCGCCACGGCGACCGCGAGCCCGGCGACGACGCCGGCGGCGGCACCCCAGAGAGACCGCGCGGCGGCCGCGACGGCCGCGGCGCCGACGAGGGCGAGCGGCAGCGCGGCCAGACGCAGCAGGAGGAGCGAGGGACCCGCGAGCGCGAACGGTCCCGCGGCGAGCAGGGGCACCACGGGCCCCGCGTACTGCGCCTCCCACGTCGTGAGCGGGAGCTCCTCGCCGCGCGCGATCGCCCAGGCCATGAGCCCGTTCACCGCCTCGTCGGCGCCGACCCGGTCTCCGAGCAGGACGATCCATCCCAGGCGCGCCGCGAGGGCGACGGCGGCCGCGAGCGCGGGCACGCTCCAGGCAGCCACGGGCGGCTCACCGCGCGGGGCGGGCGGCCCCGGCGGGCTCGGACGCGAAGCTCGCGAGCATGACGACGATGCCGGTGAACAGCCAGAACGGCTCCATGACGCGCACGATGATGAACGTGTTCGAGCCGAGCGAGTGGAAGAGGAGGCCGATCGTGCCCGCGACGAAGCCGGTCGCGATCGCGCGATCCTCGGGGTCGCCCACGACGGCGGCGGCCGCGCGGCCGGCGCCGATCGCCGCCCAGACGAGCCAGCAGAACGCCAGGAAGCCGAGGGCGCCGGTCTCGACGAGCACCCGCGCGAACTGCGAGTCCATGAAGCCGAAGCCCGTGACGCCGAAGCCCAGGATCGGGCGCCGCAGCCACCCCTCGAACGCCGCGCGCACGCTGATCAGCCGCGCGGACGTCGACGGGTCGAAGCCGACCTTGCCGAGACGGACCGTCGCCTGCCCCTTCTCGGGCTCGAAGGTGTACAGGATGCGGCTCGTGATCGCGGACGGCATCGTGTAGGCGGCGATGGGCGCACAGATAAGGGCGAGCAGCAGGAGGCCGGTCATGAAGCGCCGCTTCGTCGTGAGCCGCCAGATCGCCAGCGCGGCGGGCACCACGCCGAGGTACGAGGCACGCGAGAGCGTGAACAGGAACGGCACCGACATGAGGGCGACGAGCGCCAGGCCCATGACGCGCACGCGGAGGCGCCGCGTCTCGAGCGCCAGCATCGACGCCATCGCCATCATGAACAGCAGGTAGCCGCCGAACGTGTTCGGCTCGCCCTCCTCGCCCTCGAACGGGGCGGACACGCGCTGGCCGGAGGGCACCTGGGCGAGGCCGATCACGGACACGACCGCGGCCGTGACGAACGCCGCGACGATGAGCCGCCAGGCGTGGTCGCGATCACGGACGTTGTTGACGACCATGTAGTAGATGAAGAAGTACTCGACGTACTTGAGGACGTAGAAGAAGCCGCTGATGCCGACGTTGCCCGTCACGTACCCGAGCATCGTCGCGAGCGCGTTGGCCGCGATGTAGACGATGATCGGCCGGTTGAGCGGTGTCTTGGCGACGAGTCCCAGCTCCTTGTTCACCGCGGTCTTCGCGAGCCAGGACAGGCCGATGACCAGCAGGATGAAGTCCTCGGAGCGCAGCGTGACCCCCGCCCGTCCTTCGGCGAGCTTCCCGCCCCCGCTGCCGAATTCCGGCGACAGGAGCATGGAGAAGATCACGAGGTAGATGCCGAAGTCCGTGCGGACGAAGACGAGGCCGAAGAGCGTCACCGCGGCGAGGGCGCCGGCGGCGGCGGAGAACGAGACCGAGGTGAGCCCCCGCGACAGCGCGACGGCGACGACGACGATGACGATGCCGAGGAGCACGACGTTGCCCGCGGCCGGCGAGGCTCCGTACCGGCCCGACGTGGTCAGCGGCATCGCGGGTTAGCGGACCTGGACGACCTGGCTCGGCAGGCCGCGCTCGCGGAGCTCGCGCCCCTTGCCCTCCGCCTCCTCGCGCGAGGCGAAGTTGCCGTGGCGGATGACGACCGTCACGGCCTCGCCGGGCTGCAGCGCGAGGCGCACGACGTGGCCGTCGGCGCGCAGGCGCTCCGCGACCTCGACCGCGCCGCGCAGCGGCAACGCCTCGCCCACGCGAACGGAGACCGGATCGGTCCCGAGCGCCACCGCCTCGCCGAAGCCCTGCTCGCGGAGTCGCGTGATCAGCGCCGACGCGTCGCGCGGCGGGACGCGCTCGATCAGTACCGCGTAGACGGCCACGCCGCTCTGCTGGCGGAAGCGCACCGTCTGGTAGCCGGCCTGCGTGAGCTGGCGCTCCATGCGCTCGGCATCCGCGGGCGTCGGGAAGGGCCCGAACTCGAGCGCCCAGCGCGTCGTGACGGGCGGAGCCACCCGCGCCGGGAGCGGGGGCGCGGCGGCCGGTGACGCGACCGGCGCGGGGCGCGCGGGGGCCGGCGGTGTCTCCGCGGGCGCCGGGACGGCGGCGGGCGCCTCCGACTTCGCGGGCGGCGGCTTCGGCGCCGGCGTGGTGTCGAGCTTCTGGCGCAGGAGATCGCGCGGCGACCGCGGCGGCGGGCCGAGCCAGCCGAGCTGCCACAGCGCGACGCCGGCGAGGGCCGCGGCGACGGCGAGGAGCGCCAGCAGCCGGACGGGCGACGCGCGACGCTTCGGCTCCGACGCGAGCGGGAGGTCCTCGACGCGGAACGGCGCCGCCGGCGGCGCCGTGTCTCCGGCGCCCTCGGCCGGGGCCGCGGCGGTGGCGGACTCGGCCGGGCGCCCGAGACGGCGGACGAAGTTGAGCGCGCGCTGGGTGGTCCCCGGGCCCTGGGGCGGCGTCTCCTCGCCGTAGTAGTGCGTGTAGTAGTGCGTGTAGTTGTAGCCGGAGACCTCGGCCTGCACGTCATTGAGCACGACGCCCCAGACCTTGCCGCGCGCGCTCTCGAGGTGGGTCTTGGCGCGCTTGAGCACGAGGCGGCCCACCTTGCCGGCCTGGTAGACGAGCAGGACGCCGTCGGCCTGGCCGGCGACGATCGCCGAGTCGGTCACGGGCAGCACCGGCGGCGTGTCGATGAGGACGATGTCGTACTCTTCTTTCACCGCGCGGAGGAACTCGGCCATCGCCTCCGTCGAGAGGAGCTCCGACGGGTTGGCCGGAATCGGACCCGCCTCGATGATGTGCAGGTTGTCGAGGCCGGGGGCCGCCATGATGTCCTCCATCTCGAAGCGGCCCATGAGGATGTCGGCGACCGTGCGGACACAGTCGCGCCACTGCACGTTGCCGACGAGGATATTGCTGAGACCGGGCTCGCGCTCGATGCCGAAGAAGCGGTAGAGGGAGGGCCGCCGCATGTTGCCGCCGACGAGCAGTGTCTTCTGGCCGCCCTGCGCCATCGTCAGCGCGAGGTTGACGATCGTCGTGGTCTTGCCCTCCTGAAGCGTCGGGCTCGTCACGACGAGCACCTTGCCGCCGCGCTCGAGACGCTGGAACTGGACGTTGGTGCGCAGCGTCCTGTACGACTCGGCCACGGGCGACTTCGGGTCGAAATGTGTGATGAGCAGCGCGTGGCTCGTCAGGATGTCGGGCCCTATCTGCGCCAGCGCCGGCCGCCGCTCGATGAGACGCTGCACCGTCTCGCGCGGGTCGATGTGCGGGATGATGCCGAGCACCGGCACCTCGAGATAGGACTCGACGTCCTCGATCGTGCCGATCGACGTGTCCAGCGTCTCCTGCACGAAGGCCAGCACGAGGCCGAGCATGAGCCCGAGCAGCGCGCCGACGAAGATCGTCTGCAGCGTCCGCGCGCCCGCGGCCGCCGTCGGCTCCGCTGCCGGCCGGATGAACGTGACCTCCTCGATGGACTCCGACTCCTTGATCAGCGCCTCTTGGTGCTTGGTCTTGAGGAGCGTGAGGAGGTCGTCGTTGACCTTCGCGTCGCGCTGCAGCCGCTGGAGGTTCAGCTCGACCGCCGGTACTTCCCGGTTCTTCAGGAGGAGGTCGCCCATCTGCCGGCTCAGGATCTCCTCGCGGCCCCGGAGCAGCAGGATCTGCGCGGCGACCTCGAGGCGCATCTCCACCCGCACCTCGCGGAGCCGGTCGTCGATCGCCTGGAGCCGCGGGTGCCTGTCGGTGACCTCGAGCGCCAGATTCTTGCGCTCCAGCATGAGATCGGCCTGCGTGGCCTGGAGCTTCTGGATCGCCGGGTTCTGCGTGTCGATGTAGACGCGGTCGTCGACCGGCGTGTCCTTGCCGAGAAACCGCGTCTGCGCCTGCTCGAGCTCGATCCGCTGCTGCCGCGTCTTCTCGAGGTCGCCGCGCACCTGCGTGAAGAGCGACAGGAGCACGCTCGACTCCGCGCCCGGCGAGATGATCCGGTTCGCGTCGCGGAACGCCCAGACCTCCTCCTCCGCGCGCCGGACTCGCGCCTCGACGTCCTTGAGCTGCTGCTCGATGAACCGGCGCGCCTCCGTGATCCGCGCGTTGCGGGTGGCCTTGCTGTAGTCGCGGTACGCCTCGGCCACCGTGTTGGCGAGGTCGCGCGCCTCACGCGGGTTCGTGGAGCTCGCCGTGATCTCGATGATGCTGGTCGAGGGCACACGCTGCGTCTTGATCTTGCCCGCGAGCGAGTCGAGGAGCGCCGTGTACGCCTTCGACTCGCGGACGGCTTCGGCGCCCACGGTCTGCGGCAGCTTGCCCATCCGCCGCGCGACCTCCTCCAGCACCAGGTAACTCTTGATGATCGTGGCCTGCGTCTCGATGTTGTCGGCGCTCGAGTACGAGAGCACCTCGACGAGCAGCCCCGAGAGCGACGTCGACTGCTCGAACTTGACGGCCGCGGTGGCCTGATAGACCGGTGTCTCCTGCTTGGCGAACCAGAAGCTGAAGAGGGCGACGAGCACGGTGGACGCGGTGATGATCAGCCGCCGGCGGCGGATGATCAGCCAGTAGTCGCGCAGGTTCATCTCGTACTGCGCCATCTATGCCCGCCCCATCTACCGGAACGCCTCCGAGAACCGGAGTCGCGCGAGGCGGTCGCCGACACCGGCGGCGGCCGCCTCGGGCGGGTTCGCGGGGGTCGTGCCCGCGTGGGCGCTGTTCGTCGGCCCCCCGCCGTTGGCCTCGGGGACGCCGTGCGTCTCCGCCGCCGCGTCGAGGGGGGTCGCGACGATCTCGAAGGCGGCGCCGCCGGCATCGCCGTCGTCGTAGAGCCGGCATTCGATCGCCGTCGGCGCGGCGCCGCCCAGCGCGCGCAACACGCGGAGCGTGTCGTCCGGGAAGCGACCCGCGACGACGACCGCGCTCGGCGCCACGCCCTCCAGCGCCCCCGGCACCATCCGCGGAATGAACGCGCGATGATCCCGCCACCACGCCGCGCACTCCAGCGCCCGCAGCACGCCGCCCGTCGTCGCCGCCGGCTCGCAGACGACCAGGACGAGGCCGCCGGCGGCGTCCACGGCAACGACGTCCGCCATGGCCTCGACAACGGCCGGCGGCCGGTCGGCGATGCGGAGCCCAGGGAAGAGGCCGCCGAGGAACGCGGCCACGCACGCCGCCAGCTCGCGGGCGTCCGCGACCGGCCGGCGGCGCAGCAACTTCACCGGCCGGTCTCCGCGACGGGGGCGGTGATGTACAGAAAGGGCGCCTCGGACAGATCGAGGAGCTTCGGCTGCGGCAGGCGCTGGCCCTTGGCGTCGAGCAGCACCTCGACGCGCGGTCGCAGCGGATGGTCCCGGTTCACGCCGGTCACCCGGCCGATCTCCTCCGTGTTGAGCCGGACGAGCGTGCCCGGCGGGAAGACGGAGATCTCCGCGAGCAGGGCCTTGATGAGCGCCGGCGGAAACGCCTCGTGCCGGGTCTTGACGATGTCGCGGATGGCCTCGTGCGGTCGCAGGCGCGGCTTCGCCGAGGACGGCACGGTGAGCCCCGTGTAGGTGTCCACCAGCCCGAGGATCTTGGCGTCGGCGTCCACCTGCGCGCCGGCGAGTCCCTGCGGGAAGCCCTGGCCCTGCTCGCGCTCGTGATGCTGCAGCACCATCTCGGCGATGCGCGGGCTCGGCGGTCCCCAGCGCCGGATCAGGTCGGCGCTGAGGCGCGGGTGCGAGCGGTAGAGCGCCTGCTCGTCCGAGGTGAGCGCGTCCAGGCGGCGCAGCACCGTGTCGGGCAGCTGCCAGAGCCCGACGTCGATCAGCGCACCGGCGACGCCGAGCGCCCGCAGCCGCGCGCGCTCGTAGCCGAGATTCATCCCGATCCGGAGCGACAGCACGGCGACGCGCGCCTGGTGGAACGCGAGGTAGTCGACGCCGGCGGGCGCCGCCGGGTTGCTCGCGACCCAGAAGAGGTCCGACGAGTGGCGCAGCGAGGCGATCGCGCGATCGACGAGGGCTTCGAGAATCGCCCACGGGAGGGCGTCGCCCGTGCGCACCGCCTGCCGGGCCAGCCCCAGGAACCGCTGCAGCTCGCCGAAGATGACGTCGGGACTCTCCGCCGGCGGCTCGACCTCGACCATGTCGGGCTCGCGCGGCGGCGCCACGGGCTCGACCGGCGCGGCCGCCTCGCGCG
>JBOHQB010000456.1:0-6023 GCA_050731995.1 Candidatus Rokuibacteriota bacterium | reverse complement strand
GCTCGTACGTGAGCAGGTACTTGATGGCGAAGGGGGTGACCACGAACAGCGAAAAGGCGCCGCCGCCGATGAAGAGCACCGAGCCGATGAGCACGAAGGGCACGGCGTATTTCTTCTCGTGGCCGTGAAGCCCCGGCGCCACGAACTGCCACACCTGCCACAAGATGGCCGGCGCGGCCACGAACAGGCCGACGATCAGGCCGATCTTCATCTGTACCCAGAGGGCCTCGGTGAGCGCGAGGAAGACGAGGTGGTGCTTGCCGTCCGCGACCGCCGGCCGTATCAGCCAGTCCGTGATCTGTTGACTGTATATGAGTCCGGGGACGAGGCCGACGATCATCGCGATGAGGCTTCGCATGATGCGCGTGCGGAGCTCGCCCAGGTGGTCCATGAAGGACATCCGGTCGTCGACGGCCGCCATGCCTACCAGTCCACGAGGAAGTGCCGGAGCGCGCCGACGCCGTGGCCGGGACGGAAGCCCTCGCGGATCGCCGCGGTCACGTACGCCTTGCCCCGGGCGATCGCGTCGGGCAGCGGCAGACCCAGGGCCAGGCCCGCGGCGATCGCCGACGAGTACGTGCACCCGGTGCCGTGCGTGTTCGTCGACTCGAGGCGCGGCGCCGGGAAGCGCGTGAACGCGCAGCCGTCCCACAGGATGTCGGTCGCCTCGTCCTTGAGGTGTCCGCCCTTGACGAGCACGTGATGGGGACCCAGCGCCAGGATCCGGCGCGCCGCTTCCTCCATGTCCGCCGTCGTCTCGACGGGGATGCCGGCGAGCGCCCCGGCCTCGTGGAGGTTCGGCGTGACGACGAGCGCCAACGGCAGCATGAGCGAGACGAGCGCGTCACGCGCGTCGGGCCGGAGCAGCGCGTCGCCCGACTTGGCGATCATGACCGGGTCGAGCACGATGCGCTCCTGGCGGTGGGCGCGCAGGCGCTCGGCGACCGTCCGGACAATCGCCGCGGTGGAGAGCATGCCGACCTTCACGGCGTCGGCGCCGAAATCGCCGAGCACCGAGTCGATCTGGCGCGCGACCGTCTCCGGAGGCAGATCGAAGACCTCGGTCACGCCGAGCGAGTTCTGGGCCGTGACGGCGGTGAGGGCCGACATTCCGAACACCCGGAAGGCCGAAAAGGTCTTCAGATCCGCCTGGATGCCCGCGCCGCCGCCGGAATCCGACCCGGCGATGGTCAGGACTTTCCGAACTGTCATAGACTTTGCGAGTATACCGTCGAATAGCCGCCCGACGTGGGCCGTCGAACGGGCAGATTCGCCACGCATCACCGGGAGGTTTGGCCATGAAGCGTTACGCGTTTTTCACCGGGCTCGGCCTGGCGCTCGGACTGCTCGGCCCGGCGACCGTGCTCGCCGACCAGGCGATCCCGTCGACCGACGGCAAGCCGCGCCACCACCAACGGTTCCAGGACACGCTCGGGCTCACGGACGACCAGATGACGAGGATCCGGGAAGTCTGGCAGCGCCAGCGCGAGGCCGCCCGCCCGGTCTTCCAGGGGCTCCGGCTCGCCAACCGGCAGCTCCGGGAGCTGGCGCTCAACGGCGCCGACGACAACGCGATCCGGGCGAAGCTCGCCGAGATCGAGGGGCTCCAGGGTCAGGCGCTGCAGCTCCGGGTGAACACGCTTCGCGAGATCGCACCGCTGCTCACGGGCGAGCAGCGCCAGAAGCTCTCGCAGCTGCCGCCGATGGGCAGGCACCGGCACCACCACCGTTCGGCGCCGCAGGGCTGAGCGTCAGCCGCCAGCGGGCATCACCACCGTAAACTCGCCGCGGACGCCCTCCGCGGCGAGCCGCGCGCGGTGCGCGGCCGGCGGCGCCGCGACGATCTCCTCGAACTGCTTGGTGACCTCGCGCGCGACGACGATCTCCGCCTCGCCCCACACCTCCCCGATCGCCTCGAGCGTCGCCAGAATCCGGTGCGGCGACTCGTAGAGCACGACCGTCGTTCCGATCTCGTACAGCGCCCGGAGCCGGTTCAGGCGCCGGCCGGGCTTGACCGGCAGGAAGCCCTCGAAGACGAAGCGGTCGGCCGGGATCCCCGACGCCGACAGCACCGCGATCACCGCTGACGGGCCGGGCACGGGCACGACGGGGACGCCGGCCGCGCGCGCGTCCCGCACGAGGTGGAACCCCGGATCGGAGATGGACGGCGTGCCCGCGTCGGTCACGAGCGCGACCGAGCGCCCCTCGGCGAGCGCCCGGAGGATCTCGGGGCCGCGGCGCGCCTTGTTGCCCTCGAAGTACGAGACGGTTGGCGTGTGGATGTCGAAGTGCGTCAGCAGCGCGCGCGTGCGGCGCGTGTCCTCGCAGGCGATCAGGTCCACGTCGCGGAGCACACGCCGCGCGCGCGCGGTCAGGTCCTCGAGGTTGCCGATCGGGGTGGCGACGACGTAGAGCGAGCCGCGGGTGCTCAGGCTAGGCCGACTGCTCCTTGGCCTCGGAGACGAGCACGGGCCGCTCGTGGCTGAGGATCACCTCGCGGGTGATCACGCACTCCTTGAGCCCCTGGATCGAGGGGAGCTCGTACATGATCTCGAGCATGACCTCCTCCAGAATCGCCCGCAGCCCGCGCGCTCCGGTGCCGCGCTTGAGCGCTTCCTTCGCGACGGCCGCGATCGCGTCGTCGGTGAAGCGCAGCCGCACCTTCTCGAGGTCGAAGTACTTCTGGTACTGCTTGACGATCGCGTTCTTCGGCTCGCGCAGGATGCGCACGAGCGCCCCCTCGTCCAGGTCGTGGAGCGTCGCGATCACCGGCAGCCGGCCGACGAACTCCGGGATGAGGCCGTACTTCAACAAATCCTCGGGCTGGATCATGGACAGGAGATCGCCGATCCGCCGCTCCTCGCGGCTCTTGATGTCGGCGCCGAAGCCCATCCCCGAGCGGCCCACGCGGTTCTCGATGATCTTGTCGAGCCCGACGAAGGCGCCGCCGCAGAGGAAGAGGACGTTCGAGGTGTCCACCTGGATGAACTCCTGGTGGGGGTGCTTCCGGCCGCCCTGCGGCGGCACGTTCGCGACGGTGCCCTCGAGGATCTTCAGCAGGGCCTGCTGGACGCCTTCTCCGGAGACGTCGCGCGTGATCGACGGGTTCTCGGACTTCCGCGCTATTTTATCAATCTCGTCGATGTAGACGATGCCCCGCTCGGCTCGTTCGACATCGTAGTCTGCGGCTTGCAGCAGTCGCAGAATGATGTTCTCCACGTCCTCGCCGACGTACCCCGCCTCCGTGAGCGTCGTCGCGTCGGCGATCGTGAACGGCACGCGGAGCATCTTGGCGAGCGTCTGCGCGAGCAGGGTCTTGCCCGAGCCGGTCGGTCCGATCAGGAGGATGTTCGACTTCTGCAGCTCGACGTCCCCGGCCTCGCTCCCCGACTCGATCCGCTTGTAGTGGTTGTGCACGGCCACCGCCAGGATCTTCTTGGCGCGCTCCTGGCCGACCACGTACTGGTCGAGGATGTTCTTGATCTCGGAGGGCTTCGGAAGGGCGCGGATCTCCCGCGACTTCTCCTCTTCCCACTCCTCCGCGATGATGTCGTTGCAGAGCTCGATGCACTCGTCGCAGATGTACACGGTCGGGCCGGCGATGAGCTTGCGGACGTCGTTCTGGCTCTTGCCGCAGAACGAGCACTTCAGCGTCCCGTTGCCTTCGCGCGTCCGCGCCATCCGGTCGTCGCTCCTACGCCTTGCTCGTCCCGACCAGCGCCGGGGCTTCGCTCACCGCGCGCGTTGTCGGCTTCGAGGAAATGACTTCGTCGACGATTCTATATTCCTTGGCCTGCTCGGCGGTCATGAAAAAGTCCCGGTCAGTGTCGCGCTGGATCTTGTCCATGGACTGGCCGGTGTGGTGCACGAGGATGCGGTTCAGCTCCTCGCGCATCCGGAGGATCTCCCTGGCCTGGATGTCGATGTCGGTCGCCTGCCCCTGCACGCCGCCGAGCGGCTGGTGGATCATGATCCGCGCGTGCGGGAGCGCGAAGCGCTTGCCCTTGGCGCCGGCGCAGAGCAGGAGCGCGCCCATCGAGGCCGCCTGCCCCATGCAGATCGTCGAGATCGCCGGCTTCACGTACGGCATCGTGTCGTAGATGGCCAGGCCCGCGGTGACCGAGCCGCCGGGCGAGTTGATGTAGAGGGAGATGTCCTTGTCCGGGTCGTCCGCCTCGAGGTAGAGCATCTGGGCGATGACGAGATTCGCCAGCTCGTCCTCGATGAAGGTCGGCAGGAAGATGATCCGCTCCTTCAGCAGGCGCGAGAAGATGTCGAACGCCCGCTCGCCACGCGGGGTCTGTTCCACCACCATCGGCACCAGCGACATTCCGCGCTCCTCCTCGCGCCGGCGCCGCGTCAGGCGCGCACCGTCGCGTGCTTGATCAGAAAGTCCAGCGTCATCCGCTCGCGGAGCCCGTGCCGCAACCCCGCGAGGTCGCCGCTCTGCTCCATCATACGCCGGACCTGGTCGGGGGGCCGCTGCGCCGCGCGCGCGATCTTCTCGAGCTCGCCGTCCACGTCGCTGTCGGGCGGCTGGATCGACTCCCTGTCCGCGATCGCCTCGAGCAGGAGCGCCCGGCGCACCGCCCGCTCCGCGGCGGGCTTGAGCTCGGTGAGGATCTTGGGATAGTCCCACGGCACGCGCTCGGGGTCGACGCCCTGCCGCCGGAGCCGCTCGCGGGCGTGCTCGACCTGATGGGCGACCTGCCGCATCACCAGCGCCTCGGGCACCCCGAACTCCTGCTTCGCCAGGAGCGCGTCCAGGATCTTGTCTTCGAGCGCCCTCGCCTCCTCCGCCTTGCGCCGGTCCTCGAGCCGCGCGCGGACCGCGGTGCGGAGCGCCTCGAGCGTGTCGTACTCGCCGGTGGACTTGGCGAAGTCGTCGTCGAGGGCCGGCAGGATCTTCTCCTTCACCTCGGAAACCTTGAGGCTCGCCGTCCCGGGCTTGCCGCGCAGCGTCTCGAGCCGGTGGTCGTCGGCGAAGCGGATCGTGACCTCACGCTCCTCGCCGGCGCGCATGCCGGCCGCGGCCTGGTCGATCTCGGGGATCACCGTGCCTGCGCCGATGACGAAGTGGTACCCGGTCGCTGTCGTGGGCTCGTGGTCGTCGGGCCGGAGCGTGTAATCCACGACGACGAGGTCACCCTCCTTCGCCGCCCGGTCCACGCTCCGGAACTCCGCGTACTGCTCCCGGAGCTCGCCGAGCGCCGCGTCCACCTCGGCGTCGGTCACCGGCGCCGGGGCGTGCTGCACCTCGACACCCTTCACCTCGCCGACGTCGATCGTGGGCTTGACCTCGACGACGGCGACGAACGACAGCGGCGCGCCCTCTTCGAGACGGAGGTCCTGAAAGTCCGGCTCGTTCACGGGGTCGAGACGCGCTTCGGAGACCGCCTGGCGGTAGACGCTCGGGATCAGGTGATTCGCGACCTCGCGTCGCACGTCGTCGGCGAAGTGGACCTTGACGAGCGAGCGCGGCACGTGGCCCTTGCGGAAGCCCGGGAGGCGCGCGGTCTTCTGCACGCGCCCGTAGGCGCGCTCCCATTCCTGCTGCACAACGTCCACCGGCGCCTCGACGGCGAGGCGACGCTTGCATCCCTCGATCTGCTCGACGGCGACTTTCATGATCGCTGCGACCCCGGTTGGTGCGAGAGGGGGGAGTTGAACCCCCACGGGTTGCCCCACTGGATCCTAAGTCCAGCGCGTCTGCCAATTCCGCCACTCTCGCGCGTAATGTTTTCGGTGACTTGCTCCGCACCCGCGACCCGTAGACCCGCAAACTGTGCGGGAATTGTGCGGGACGCGTTCACGACCGGCCCTCGTAGGCCGCCGCCAACGATACCACCGTCCGCGCCCGGTCACCCGCCACGGCGAGCTCCGTCCTGGTCAGCGCCTCCCGCACGTCCGCCTCGTCCACGATCCGGTAGCGTCGATAGACGCTCGGCGTCTTGTGGCCGGTGATCTTCATGGCCACCGCCTGGCTGACGCCCGCCTTCTCGAGGTTGCGCACGCAGCTGCGC
>JBOHQB010000455.1:0-14431 GCA_050731995.1 Candidatus Rokuibacteriota bacterium | reverse complement strand
GCGCCGACCCGCGCGCGGAGATCCACGTCTTCACCGACGGCGCCTACGCGCTCGGCGCCTCGCCCGAGGTCGCCGATCCGCGCGTGCGGTGGACCGGCGTCGGCCGCCGCGGCCAGAACGTCGCGATCACGAACCTCTCGATCCGCAAGACGTACGCCGGCGCCTTCGAGCACCAGGCGTTCGTCTCGCTCGTCAACTATACCGAGGGGTCGAAGACCTTCGACTTTGCGCTCGAGATCGACGGGCGGAAGATCGCCGAGAAGTCCGTGACGCTCGAGCCGAGCGTGCGGCGGTCGGTCGTCGTGCCGTTCACGCATGGCGGCGGCGGGGTGGTGACGGCGCGGCTCGACGTCGACGACGACCTCGCGACGGACAACGTTGCGTACGCCGTGCTTCCGCCGCCGCGCAAGATCGCCGTGACGCTCGTCAGTCCCGGCAACCTGTTCCTCGAGAAGGTGCTCAAGACCGATCCTCAGGTGGCGCTCGCGGTGAAGACGCCCGAGCAGTACCAGGGCGGGATGGAGGACGCCGACGTCATCGTCCTCGACTCGGCGAGCCCCACGCGGGTGGGCCCGGGCCGTTTCATCTTCGTCAACACGGTGCCCCCGGACGTGCCGCTCGAGATCCTGGGCCGCCTCGAGCAGCCGACGATCATGGACTGGGATCGCGCGCATCCTGTCATGCGGCACGTCGAGTTCGCCAAGGTCGTCATCGAGGACGCGATGCGGGTGCGGCCGCTCGCGGCGGGCCGGCCGCTCGTCGAGGGTATCGGTGGCCCCCTGATCTACGCGCTCGAGGAGCCCGATCGGAAGGCGGTCTTCGTCGGCTTCGACCTCTTCAAGACCGATTTCCCGCTCCGCGTCGCGTTCCCGCTGATCCTGTCGAACACGCTGCGGTGGCTCCACCCGGCGGTCCTGGACCAGTCGAGCCTGGCGCTGGCCGCGGGGCATCCGATCCTCCTCCCGGTGCCGCACGGCATCACGTCGGCGACCGTGACGACGCCGGGCGGGCGGAGCGTCAAGGCGGCGGTCACGCGCGGCGCCGTGAGCATCACCGAGACCGACGAGGTCGGCATCTACACGCTCGCGACGGCCCGGGGCGAGATCAAGCTCGCCGTCAACCTCATGGATGCCGACGAGTCGAACCTGGAGCCGCGCCCGCTGCCCGGGCCCGCCGCCGGCGGCGCCGGGACGCCGCAGCCCGTACCGGTCCAGCGGGAGCTCTGGTCGCTCTTCGTCCTCCTCGCGCTCGCGCTGCTGCTGGTCGAAGCCGCGCTCTACTGGCGCCGTCGCAGCGCGGGCCGCCTGCATCTGCCGTCCGGCGCGGGCGATCGGTGGGCTCTGGGGATGCGGGCCGCGCTGCTCGTGGTGCTGTGCGTGGCGCTCCTGCGCCCCGCGCTGCCGCGCTGGGTCGACCGGCAGAACGTCGTGTTCCTGCTCGACCACTCGGACAGCGTGAGCCTCGCCGCGCGCGAGCGCGCCTACCGGTTCGTCGCCGACGCGACGCGGTTTCTCCGGACCGGCGACCGCTGGAGCCTCGTCGTCTTCGGCGAGGACGCGGTGGTGGACCAGGCGCTGTCGGCCCGCCCGGTCGTTGATCGGCCGCGCGCGGCGGTCGGCGGCCGCGGCACGAACATGTTCCAGGCGATCCAGCTGACGCTCGCGACGGTGCCGCCCGGTCACGCCAACCGGATCGTGATGCTGACGGACGGACGCCAGAATTCCGGCAACGCGATCGCGGGCGCGCAGGCGGCCAAGCAGTCCGGCGCCGACATCTACTACGTGCCGGCGCCGCTCACCTTCACGCAGGAAGTCGTCGCCGAATCCATGGTGCTGCCGCAAGAGGTGAAGTACGGCGAGCCGTTCCAGGCGAAGGTCGTCGTGTGGTCGTTCAGGGATACGCCCGGGCGCGTCTCGCTCTTCCGGAACGGCGAGTTCCTCGGCTCGCAGATGGTCCGCCTGTCGGCGGGTAAGAACGTCTTCGCCTACCGGCAGTCGCTCGACACGAGCGGCATCCACGTCTACCAGGCCGCCATCGAGGTCGAGGGCGACACCATCGAGGACAACAATCGCGCCGTCGGTACCGTCGTCGTGCGCGGCCGGCCGCAGGTGCTCCTCGCCGACCGCGACAAGAGCCAGGCGCAGTCGCTCGTCGCCGCGCTGCGTTCCCAGAACATCGAGGTGACGGTCGTCGAGCCGCCGCAGATCCCCCAGGACGTGGCAGGTCTCCAAAAATACGACGGCGTGATCCTGTCCAACGTGTCCTCGCTCAAGCTCACGCGGGCGCAGATGGCCCACATCCGCGACTACGTCCGCGATCACGGCGGCGGCCTCATGATGATCGGGGGCGAAGAGAGCTTCGGCCTCGGCGGCTACTACCGCACGCCGATCGAGGAGGCGCTGCCGGTCACGATGGAGGTCAAGCAGAAGGTCGAGATCCCGAGTCTCGCCGTCGTGCTCTCCATCGATCGCTCCGGCTCGATGGCGATGTCGACGAAGGAGGAGCGGGTCACCAAGCTCGACCTGGCCAAGGAGGCGTCGCACCTCGTCGTCGATCTCCTCGACGAGCGCAGCGAGGTCGGCGTGATGAGCTGGGACACCGAGTTCCTCTGGGACTCGCCCGTGAAGCCGGCGCGCGACAAGACGTCGATCCATCACGCGATCGCCACGATCAAGGCGGGCGGCGGCACGGACGGTTATCCGGCCCTCAAGGAGGCGTACCAGATCCTGTACGACCGGCCGGCGCTGCTCAAGCACGTCATCTTCCTCTCCGACGGCCAGATGACCCGCGGCGACTTCCAGGGGCTGCTGCGCCGCATGTCGAAGGACAAGATCACGGTGTCCACCGTCGCGATCGGCTCGGACGCCGACGTCCAGCTCATGGTGGACATCGCCAAGTGGGGGCGCGGGCGCTTCTATTACACCGAGGACTCGCAGACGATCCCCCGGATCTTCACGCTCGAGACGCAGCTCGCCTCGAAGGCCTCGCTCATCGAGCAGCCCTTCAAGCCGCAGCTCACGGCGCCGAACCACGAGGCGGTGCAGGAGATCGACTGGAAGCAGGCGCCCCCGCTCGGCGGGTACGTCGCGACCACGGTCAAGTCCCACGCCGAGCTCGTTCTCATGTCGCACCAGGAGGACCCGGTGCTCGCCACCTGGCGGTACGGGCTCGGGCGCTCCGTCGCGTTCACGTCGGACGCGAAGGCGAAGTGGGCGGTGCTGTGGCTGCGCTGGCGTGAGTTCAATCGGTTCTGGGCCCAGCTCGTGCGCTGGACGCTGCGGAGCGGCTCGCGCAGCGACACGACCGCCATGGTCCAGCGGACCGACGCCACGGGGGAGGTCGTGGTGGACGCCGTGGACGGCAAGGGGGAGTTCATCAATTTTCTCGACTCCCAGATCGGCGTCGTCGCGCCGAACCGCGAGCGCACGGTCATCGACCTGGAGCAGATCGGGCCGGGCCGGTACCGCGGGCGCTTCCCGGCGCCGCAAGAGGGCGTCTACCTGGTCGGCATGGCCCAGCGGAAGGGCGACCGCGTAATCGGCTCGCAGCTGGCCGGCCTGGTGGTACCGTATGCGCAGGAGCTGCGCGACCTCGGCGTCGACGAGACGCTGCTGCGTGAGCTGGCCGAGCTGACCAGCGGCGGCGTGCTCGCGGCGCCGCGGGACGCCTTCCTCAAAGGCCGGCGGCAGTCGCGCATCGCGGTCGAGGTGTGGCCCTGGCTCGTGGGCCTCGCCGCCGTGCTGATGATCGGCGACGTGGCGCTGCGGCGCCTCGGTCCCGGCGCGCTCGCCCGGTTCGGCGGATGGCTGCGCCGCCACCTGCGTCGTGAAGCACCCGCGGCGGCGGGGGAGGGACGCAATGCATGAGCTCGTACGGCGCTTGAGACGTGCAGCGGCGCTGATCCCGTTGCTCGTGTTGCCGTGGGCGCTCGCCGCGGACGGCGCGGTCAAGCCGCGCACGGTGCTGATCCTGCCGTTCGACGCGACGGCGCTCGAGCCCGAGGCGCGCTGGTGGGGCGACGGGATCGCGAAGCTCATGGAGCTGGGTTTTGTCCACCACCCCGCCATCGCGCAGATCGACACCGGTCGCGTGCGGAGCCAGAAGCCGGAGGCGTGGACCGACGCGCCCGCGATCCAGGCCGCCCGCGCCACACGCGTGGACGCGGCGATCTTCGGCCGGGTCACCAAGCGGGGCACGGATTTCGTCCTCGAGCCGAAGCTCGTCGAGCTGAGGGCCGCGGCCGCGGACGTGACCGTGCTCGAGCCGATCATCGCCGCCCAGCCCGACATCCTGGGTCGGCTCGCGACGCTGCCCGTGATCTACGTGCGCACGCTCAAGATCCCGCTCACCGACGCCGAGGCGCGGCGCATCGAGCGGGCCGCCTCGCCGACCCGGTCGCTCCGGGCCTTCGAATACTTCGCGCGCGGCCAGATGGCCGCCGACCGCGGCACCCAGGAGGGCAACGAGCAGGCGGTCGATCTCCTGTCGCGCGCGATCGAGGTGGACCCGACGTTCGCCGTCGCCCAGTACTCGCGCGGCACGGTGCACCAGACGCTCGGCAACCGCTGGAAGGCGCAGAGCGATTTCCGCGCGGCCACGCAGCTGGACGCCGGCTATGCGGAGCCGTTCAAGGCGCTCGGGGACCTGTACCTCACGCAGCCGCGGCGGCTCTTCGACCAGGCGATCGAGCACTACGGGAAGGCGATCGAGCTCCGCCCCTACTACGCGGACGCCCACGTGGGCCTGGGCGATGCCCGGGCGGCGAAGGGGGACGTCGACGGCGCGATCGGTGCCTATCAGAAAGCACTCGTGCTCAACACGCTCAACCCGCGCGTGCACATGAGTCTCGGCAAGATCTACTACGGCGAGAAGGGCCTCTACTACGAGGCCGTGACCGCCTACCAGAAGGCGATCGAGCTCGACCCCGGCTCCATCGAGGCGCGGATGGGCCTCGGCGAGGTGTACGAGGACAAGGGCCTCTACAAGGAGGCGGTCGAGGAATACAAGAGAGTCGTCGAGCGGGACCCCAAGCACACCGGCGCGATGTACAACCTCGCGCTCGTCTACGAGAAGCTCGATCCGCGAGAGGCGATCGCGCAGTGGGAGCGTTACATCACCGTCGCCGGCCCGCTCCAGTCCGAGAAGGACTGGGTGGACGTCGCTCGCCAGCACCTGCGCAAGCTGAAGAGCCAGATCAAGGACTAGCGCCCGCCGCCGCCGCATGCGGCGCCGCAAGGGGTGCGGTGCTAGCATGGAAGGTGTGCGCCGCTTCCTGAAAACGCGGCGGCGGGAGGGCTGAGTGGACGAGCTCCGGAAAGACCCGACGCGTGGACAGTGGGTACTGATCCGCCCGAAGGGGCAATCGTCGGATAACGGGCACTGCCCGTACTGCCCGGGCGCCGAGCAGCTCAGCGGCGCCGAGATCGCCGCGTACCGCAAGGAGGGCTCCGAGCCGAACGGGCCGGGCTGGACGGTCCGCGTCGTGCCCGAAGCCGACGCGTACTTCCGCGTGGAGTGGGAGGTCGTGCGGGAGGGCGTCGGCATGTTCGACATGATCACGCCGCGCGGCGCCTCCGAGATCATTGTCGAATCGCCGCGCCACGACGACACGCTGGCGACGATGGCGCCCGAGGAGCTGGAGTCGGTCCTGTGGATGTATCACGACCGGCTCGTCGACCTGAAAAAGGACGGCCAGATCCGGGATATCCTGATCTCGCGCCGCCACAAGAAGCCCGGTGTCGGTCCGCACCATCCGTACTCCCGGGTCACGGCGATTCCCATCGTCTTCGACGAGACGCGCCGCGAGCTGCGGGAGGCGCGCGAGTACTACCAGTACAAGCGCCGCTGCCTCTACTGCGACATGCTGCGCCAGGAGGTCGCGGAGCAGGAGCGCGTCGTGCGGCTCACGCCGTTCTTCGCCGTCGTCGTCCCGTACGCAGCGCGCGTACCGCTCGAGACGTGGATCGTCCCGCGCCACCACGCCTGCTCGTTCGAGGAGGCGCTCACCGCGGACTCGGCGCGCGTGCTGGCCGAGTTGTTGTCCGGCTACTTCCGGGCGCTGTCGGGATCGTTCGGCGATCCGGGCTACGAGATGTCGCTGCACACCGCGCCCAATCTGAAGTCCCGGATCCTCCAGGGGGACTGGGCGACGATCCGCGACGACTACCACTGGCATCTCGAGATCGCGCCGCAGCCCGAGGAGCGCAATCGCGTGGGCGGCATCCACGTGAACGAAACGCCACCCGAAGTCGCCGCCGCCGCCCTCCGCTCCGCCTGGCCCGCATAGCCCGCGCCGAGTACTCGGACCGGGACGGAGCGGGGGTGGCCCCAGAAATCCGCGAGTCGCCGGGCGCTCGGACCAGTTTGCGGTCGGCACCCTCAGCTGAGGTCGAGCCAACGGATTTCCAGGACCACCCCCGCTCCGTCCCCGCCCGGCCGCGGCGCGGCTAGGGGTACAGCCCGCGGACACGGTAGCCCTCGGCGACGCGGCTCACGCCCTCCATGAGCGCGGCCGTCCTGAGATCCGTGGACTCCTTGGCCGCGAGGGCCCAGACGCGGTTGAAGGCGCGCGTCATGATCTCCTGGAGCCGGGCGATGATCTCGGTCTCGCGCCAGAAGTAGTACTGGAGCCCCTGCACCCACTCGAAGTAGGAGACCACGACGCCGCCGGCATTGGCGAGGATGTCGGGGATGACCGTGATACCGCGCTCCCTGAAGATCGCGTCCGCCTCGGGTGTCGTCGGGCCGTTGGCCCCCTCGGCGACGATCGACGCCCGCACGCGGTCCGCGTTGTCTTCGCGGATCTGTGAGCCGGTGGCGGCGGGCACCAGCACGTCGCAGGGCTGGGTGATCAGGTCGGCGTTGGAGATCGGCTCGGCGCCGGGGAAGCCGGTGACGGTGCCCGCCTCGGCGAGATGGGCCTCCAGCTGGCGCAGGTCGATGCCGGCGGGATTCCAGATGCCGCCCTTGACGTCGCTCACGCCCGCGATCACGCACCCGTCGTTCCAGAGCAGCCGCGCGGCGACGCTGCCGACGTTGCCGAACCCCTGCACGACGATCCGACGTCCCCGCAGCTCCTGACCGAGATGGTGCGCCGCCTGGTACAGCGCGTAAACGATCCCGCGGCCCGTCGCCTCGCGGCGGCCCGCCGAGCCGCCGACGATGAGCGGCTTGCCGGTGACGACCCCGGGCACGCTCTTGCCCTGGGTCATCGAATAGGTGTCCATCATCCACGCCATCGTCTGCTCGTCGGTGCCGAGATCGGGCGCGGGAATGTCGAGGTCGGGTCCGATCAAAAGAATGATCTCGGCCGTGTACCGGCGCGTCAGGTGCTCGCGCTCGCGCAGCGAGAGCGCCCGGGGGTCGCAGCGCACCCCGCCCTTGGCGCCGCCGTAGGGCAACCCCATCAGTGCGCACTTCCAGGACATGAGCATGGCGAGCGCGCTGACTTCGCCGAGGCTCACGTCCGGGTCGTACCGGAGCCCGCCCTTGGTCGGGCCCAGGACCGTGCTGTGGTGGACTCGATAGCCGACGAACACCTCGGTCCGCCCGTCGTCCATGCGCACGGGAATCGAGACCACCAGGGCCCGGCGGGGATAGCGCAGGCGCTGGTGGATGTCCTGAGCCAGGCCGAGCCGCCCGGCCACGCGGTCCAGCTGGGACAGGGCCGTCCGGAACAGGGGCGACTCGAACTCGGATTTCTCAGTCATGGGAGGACTTTCCGTTGACAGGGGGCCATGGTTTGCCTATACTCCGACCGAAATGGTCGCCGACCGAAACTGTCGGGTATACTGGCTGTCAGGGGCACGGGCCATCTCATGCTGAGGTTCACCAAGCGCGCCGACTACGGGCTGATGGCGATCCACTACATCGCCGTCCACGACGAGCTGGGCGCGGTCAGCTCCAAGCGTATCGCGGAGGAGTTCGCGATTCCATCCGAGCTCCTTGCCAAGATCCTCCAGAGGCTGGCCCGCCAGGGGCTCATCGCCAGCCAGAACGGGCCCAAGGGAGGTTACGCGCTGGCCCGCCGGCCGGCCGAGATCGCGGTCGGTGACGTGATCCGCGCGCTCGAGGGGCCGATCCACATCGTGGATTGCCTCGAGACCAACGAGTGCCCACAGATGACGCGCTGCAATCTGCGGCGTCCGGTGCAGAAGATCCAGACGGCGATCACCCATATGCTCGACAGCATGAGCCTCGCGGAGCTGACGAGCGAGGACATGCCCGAGATGCTGGCCATACGACGGTAGCGAGCGTGAAGGAGTGCGAGCGATGAAGTTCCCGGTCTTCATGGACGCGCAGTCGACGACGCCCACGGATCCCCAGGTCGTCGAGGCGATGCTGCCGTACTTCACCCAGAAGTTCGGCCACCCGGCCAGCCGCAACCACTCGTTCGGCTGGGAGGCCGAGAACGCGGTCGACCAGGCGCGCGGGCAGCTCGCGAAGATCATCGGGGCCCGCGACCCGAAGGAGATCGTCTTCACGTCCGGCGGCACCGAGTCGATCAACCTGGCGCTCAAGGGCGCCGTCGAGATGTATCGCGAGAAGGGCAACCACATCGTCACCACGGCGATCGAGCAGCGCGCCGGGCTCGACGTGTGCAAACGGCTGGAGCGCCAGGGGTTCCAGGTGACCTACGTGCCCGTCGGCGTCGACGGTCTCGTGGACGTCGAGGCGGTGCGCGGGGCGCTCACCGACAAGACGATCCTGATCTCGGTCATGTTCGCCAACAACGAGATCGGCACGATCCAGGACGTCGCGGCCCTGGGGAAGCTCGCCAAGGAGAAGGGCGTCATCTTCCACACCGACGCGACCCAGGCGGTCGGCAAGATCCCCGTGGACGTCGAGGCGATGGGGATCGATCTGCTCTCGTGCACGGCGCACCTCATGTACGGCCCCAAGGGTGTCGGCGCCCTCTACGTGCGCCGCAAGGGGCCCCGCGTGCGCATCGCGCCGCTCATCGACGGCGGCGGCCACGAGCGCGGCATGCGCTCGGGCACGCTGCCGGTCCCGCTGGTCGTCGGCTTCGGCAAGGCCGCCGAGATCTGCGGCCAGGTCATGGGCGAGGAGTCGGCCAGGCTGCGGAGGATGCGCGACCGGCTGCAAGACGCGATCCTCTCGAGTGTCGACGAGGCGTTCCTCAACGGACATCCGGAACGGCGTCTGCCGCACAACCTGAACATCTCGTTCGCCTATGTCGAGGGCGAGTCGGTGCTCATGGGGCTCAACAAGGAGACGGCGCTGGCGTCGGGCTCGGCATGCACCTCCTCGACGCTCGAGCCGTCCTACGTGATCGCCGCGCTGGGCGCGTCCGCCGAGCTGGCGCACTCGTCCATCCGGTTCAGCCTGCACCGCTTCAACACGGACGAGGAAGTCGAGTACGTCGCGCAGCGCACGATCGAGGTCGTGAAGCGACTCCGCGAGATGTCGCCGCTCTACGAGTTGGCGAAAGAGGGCGTCGATCTGAAGTCCATCAAGTGGAAGGCCGAGTAGGGGAGGAGCGCGATGGCGTACAGCGATAAGGTCGTCGATCACTACAACAATCCGCGTAACGTCGGATCCTTCGGCAAGGACACGCCCGGTGTGGGCACCGGCCTCGTCGGCGCGCCGGAGTGCGGCGACGTGATGAAGCTGCAGATCAAGGTCAATGTCGAGACCGGGGTCATCGAGGACGCCAAGTTCAAGACCTTCGGCTGCGGTAGCGCCATCGCGTCCTCGAGCCTCGCGACGGAGTGGCTCAAGGGCAAGACGGTCGACGACGCGGCCAAGATCAAGAACACGGACATCGTGAACGAGCTCAAGCTGCCGCCCGTCAAGATCCACTGCTCGGTCCTCGCCGAGGACGCGATCAAGGCCGCGCTGGCGGACTACAAGGAGAAGCACGGATCCGAGGCCGGCCAGGCGGCATCGAAAGCGTAGGGAGGCGAGCAGAGATGGCGATTGCGTTGTCCGAGGCGGCGAGCGGCCAGGTCAAGGCGCTGAGGGAGGCCCAGCACCTGCCCGAGACCGCCTTTCTGCGGATGGGTGTGAAGGGTGGGGGGTGCTCCGGGATGTCGTACGTGCTCGAGTTTGACACTGACCTGAGCCCGCACGACAAGGAGTTCGAGATCGACGGCGTGAAGGTGGTCGTGGACAAGAAGAGCTACCTATACCTCAACGGCACGATGCTCGACTACGTCAAGGAGGGGCTGCAGGGGGGCTTCACGTTCGTCAACCCCCAGGCGAAATCGAGCTGTGGATGCGGGACGTCGTTTTCGGCCTGACCCGGGTCCGGCATGAGTTCCTCAGCGGGCCCGGCAAAGGGCCCGCTCGTATTTTGGGGAGCCGATAGGTGGATTACTTCGAGACGCTCGGATGGGAGCGGCGGCTCCGGCTGGACGCGTCGGCGCTGCAGCAGCGCTTCTACGAGCTGTCGCGCCGCACGCACCCGGACTTCCACCAGGCGGCGCCGGCGGCCGAGCAGGCGCGGATGCTGGAAGTGTCCGCCCGGCTGAACGCCGCGTACCGGACGCTCCGCGATCCCGTGACGCGCGCCGACTACCTCGTCCGGCTCGAGGAGGGCCGCACGACGCGCGAGGGCGACACCGAGAAGCCCAAGGCGCCGCCGGCCCTGCTCCGGGAGATGTTCGAGATCCAGGAGGCGCTCGCCGAGGCCCGGACCGGCGCCCTGGACGACGCCACACGCTCCACGCTCACCGCCGAGCGCGACCGGCTCCACCCGCGCTTCCGCGACGTCGAGACGCGGCTCGCCGGCGAGCTCGCCGAGGCGTGGGACGCCGCGCCCCCGGAGGCGCGACCACGCGCGCTGGCCGCGATCAAGGACGCGCTGGCGACGCGCGCGTATCTCAGAACGGTGCTCGAAGACCTCAGCGAGGTGCTGGACGGCGACCGGGAGGCGTATGTCGCGAATCGTCGGAATTGATCTCGGGACGACCAACAGCCTGGTCGCCTACGTGGATGAGCGCACCGGACTGCCGATCGTCATTCCGGACGCCGAGGGTCGCGCGCTGCTGCCGTCGGTGGTCGCCTTCGCGCCCGGGGGCATCGTCGTGGGCGACGCGGCGAAGCGTCAGCTCGTCCGGCGACCCGGCTCCACCGTCTATTCGATCAAGCGCTTCATGGGGCGCGGTTACGAGGACGTCAAGGAGGAGCTCTGCTTCTTCCCGTTCCACGTCTGCCCCGCGGAGGGCACCGTGGCCATCGACGTCGGCGGGCGAACGGTGACACCGCCCGAGGTCTCCGCCGTCGTGCTGCGCGCGCTCAAGGAGCGCGCCGAGAGGCACCTGGGCGAGACGATCGACAGGGTCGTGATCACGGTGCCGGCCTACTTCAACGACAGCCAGCGCCAGGCCACGCGCGACGCCGGGCGCATCGCGGGCCTCGACGTCGTGCGGATCGTCAACGAGCCGACCGCCGCGGCGCTCGCCTACGGGCTCCAGCGTCTCCCGGAGGGCGTGATCGCGGTCTACGACCTCGGGGGCGGAACCTTCGACATCTCGATCCTGCGCGTCAAGGACGGGGTCTTCGAGGTGCTCGCGACGAACGGCGACACGCACCTCGGCGGCGACGATTTCGACCGCGCGCTGATGCTATGGCTCGTCGACGATATCAAGGACCGTCACGGCGCCTACCTCGGGCGCGACCCCGAGGCGATGCAGGAGCTGCGTCTCGCCGCCGAGGCCGCGAAGATCCGGCTCTCGGCCGTCGACCGGACGACGCTCACGATCCCGTTCGCCGACTTCACCTACAGCCGCGACCTGACGCGCGCCGACCTCGAGGCGCGCATCGCGCCGCTCGTGGACCGGACGCTCGGCCCATGCCGGAAGGCCCTCGCCGACGCGGGCCTCGCGGGCGCGCAGATCGACGAGGTCGTGCTGGTCGGGGGCTCGACGCGCGTGCCGCTCGTCCGGCGTCGCGTGCAGGAGGTCCTCGTCAAGACGCCGCACAGCCAGCTGAACCCCGACGAGGTCGTCGCGCTCGGTGCCGCCGTCCAGGCGCACATCCTCGCGGGCGGCATCACGAACATGCTGCTGCTGGACGTGACGCCGCTCTCGCTGGGGATCGAGTCTCTCGGCGGCATCGTCAACGTGCTGATTGCGCGGAACACGACGATCCCGACGAGCGCGCGCGAGATGTTCACGACCTCGGTGGACGGGCAGACGCTGGTGGACCTGCACGTGGTGCAGGGCGAGCGCGAGCTCGCCAAGGATTGCCGCTCGCTCGGTCGCTTCGAGCTCCGGATCGACCCGATGCCGGCCGGGATGCCCAGGATCGAGGTCACGTTCCTGATCGACGCCAACGGCATCCTCCAGGTGCAGGCGCGCGAGCTGCGCTCGGGCAAGGCCGCCGCGATCGAGGTCAAGCCGACGTACGGCCTGAGCGAGACCGAGGTCGAGCGGATGGTCGAGGAGTCGTTCACGTACGCCGAGGCGGACGTGGAGACCCGGATGCTCATCGAGACGCGCAACGAGGCGGACACGGTGCTGGTCCACGCCGAGCGCGCGCTGCGCCAGGGCGGCGACCTCGTCGACGCCGCCGAGCGGGAGGCGATCGTCGCGGCGGTCGCCGCGCTCCGGGCGGCTCGCGCGACCTCCGACCGCGAGCTGATCCACGTCAAGACGGTCGAGGTGAACCGGGTCACGGCGCACCTCGCCGAGCTGATGATGGACGCCGCGCTGAAGGGTGCGCTCGGCACCCGCCGCGCGGCGGAGATCATGGAACGCTGAGCTCATGGCGCTCCACAAGGTGACGTTCCTGCCGCAGAACATTTCGGTGGAGGTGGATCCGGCCAAGTTCCCGCTCCAGGAGGACGGCCTCCCGGGCTCGCTTCTGGACGTCGCGCTTGGGAACGGCATCGAGCTGCAGCACAACTGCGGCGGCAAGTGCGCGTGCACGACCTGCCACGTCATCGTGAAGGCGGGCGCGGAGAACCTGTCCAAGATGGAAGAGGACGAGGAGGACCGGCTCGACACCGCCGAGGGCCTCACGCTCCATTCCCGGCTGGGCTGCCAGGCGGTCGTGCAGGGCGATGTCGTCGTGGAGATTCCGCTGTCCGGGCGTGGCGGTCACAAGGCGCCCGAGTAGGTCGCCGGAGAGACGCGCATGGGCATGACGTGGCGGGACGCAGAGGATATCGGCATCGCGCTGGCCGAGAAGTTTCCCGGGGTGGATCCGCTCGGCGTACGCTTCACGGACCTCCACCGCTGGGTGACCGAGCTCGCGGACTTCCAGGACGACCCGAAGGCGTCCAACGAGGGCATGCTCGAGAAGATCCAGATGGCGTGGCTCGAGGAGTACCGGAGCGGATGAAGCCTCTACCAGGTGATGACGCGGTCGGAGTCGAAGATCAGGTCGAGCAGCTCGGCCCACGTGCAGTCGCGCCCGACGCGACGCGCGGTGACGGAGGCGGGCAGCGGGGGCGGCTCGCCATCGAGGACCGCGACCGTGACGGCGTCACCCGCTACGAGCTGGCACTCGACGGTCGCGCGCGTGAGATCGTGACGCGTGCCCCTCACGAGGTGCAGCACGCGCGCCATCAGAAGACGAGCGCACGCCGGGCGCCCGCGGCCAGCGCGACGATCCCGTCGCGCGTGAGCGTGACGACCGGATGGCCGTCCGCGTTCCAGTCGGGATCGGCCGGGGTGTGGCTCGCCTCGACGTGGAAGGGCACGCCGAGCGCCTTGAGGCTCGCGCGGAACTTCGCGATGTCGTCGCCGTCGACGAGATCGTCGGTGTCCGCATCGAGCAGGTGGACCGCCGGGCCCTGCAGCACGAACACGACGTCGTTCTCGCCGGCGACGATGCCGGTGCCGATGCGCATCGCCTCGAACGCCCGGTGCGAGGCGCGCGGGTCGCACGAGATCAGGATGAGGACGGGGGCGTCGGCGGCCACGTCGGCCCGGTCAGTTCAGGGCGACGAAGCGGTCGGTGCCGTTCAGGATGTCCGTGAGCACGACGAGGCCGCAGTACGTCACGCCGGCCGTGTCGTCGAGCGGGATGCGTCGCTTCTGGCAGCCGTACGCGCAGACGAACAGCCTGGCGCCGCGGCCCGGAAGCGCACGGATCCTCGGATCGTCGAGCACCCGGACGCCGTCGTCGATGAGGTAGAGGTACAGATCGGCGCCGCGCGCGAGCGCGGCCTCGGAGAGGCTCACAGCGGCGGGGAGATTCGCGTGCTCGGGGCCCGTCGAGAGCAGCATGCCGAGTTTCTTCTTCGCCGTCGCCTCGGCCACGGAGTGAGCGTAGCATCGGCACCGGAGGAGAGCAAGGAATGAGCCGTCGTGTGTACCTGGATCACAACGCGTCGACACCGGTCCATCCCGACGTCGTCGCCGAAATGCTGCCGTACTTCGTCGAGCGGTTCGGCAACCCGTCGAGCGTGCACGGCTTCGGCCGCGAGGCGCGCGAGGGGCTCGACACCGCGCGCGAGCGC
>JBOHQB010000454.1:0-5617 GCA_050731995.1 Candidatus Rokuibacteriota bacterium | reverse complement strand
ATCGCGACGCGGTCGCGGATCCCGTTGCTCGCCATCAGGCGTTCCCTCCCCGGACAGGCCGTGCCTTCCAAAAATAGTTATGGACGGAGCCGGCGGTGAAGAGCCGGCGGAACGTCATCTCGACCCGTTGGCCGATCGCCACAGCCTTCGGATCCACGTCGGTCAATTCGCACTGGAACCGCCCGCCCCCCTCGAAGTCGATGACCGCCGCGACGACGGGCGGCGAGAGCGAGTACGCGAGCCGGTCCACGGTGAAGGTCGCGATCGTCGCCGGCACGTCGGCCAGCCGCTCTGCACGCATGCGGTCCACGGCGTGGCACTTCACGCACACGCGCTGCGGCGGCAGGTGACGCGCGCCGCACGCCTCGCAGCGGGTGCCCGTGAAGGCGAACTTCCACGCGTCCGCGCGGAACGACGGCGGTGCCGCGGGGCGTTCCGGATCGGGCCGGCGCGGCGGCTCGCGATCGAGGAAGCCGCGCCACGTCAAGACCGTCGTGTACGGGACGCGCCCGGCCGACGCGGCCAGCGCGGCGATGCTCGCAGCGGGCCGCCACGACGCGAGCACCTCGGTCGCCTTCCAGATCGTCACGTCGCAACCGTCGGCGAGCGAGACGACGGCGATCAGCTCATCGGGCTTCGCGCGTCCGAGAGCGTCCGCGAGCATCAGCCCCGCGTGGGCGGCGCCGGTATTGCCGACGCTCGCGGCAAGGTCGTCGGCGACGGCCGTCTTGGCAACGCCCGCGCCCGCCGCCACGCGCCGGCACGCCCGCGCGTGCGGACCGGTGACAATCAAATGGTTGATCGACTGGCTGGTGACGCCCGCCTGCTTGAGGGCCTCGATCAGCGCCTGCTCGCCGAGCGGCACGTAGACGTGCTCACCGAACCGTTCTTCCCACTGGCGGGAGGCGCGGTCGCCGGGAACGCGCCAGCGATCCAGAAACTCGGCCGTCACGGACGCCGAGGCGATCGGCTCGGCGATCACCGGCGCGCGCGCGTCGCCGGTTCCGAGAACGAAGGTGACCGCGCCGTCACCGCCGTCGCGCTCGTCGCCGCCCGTCGGCAGCCCCGTGCGGATGTCGGACATCGCGACGAGCACGGGCCCGGGCGCGTGGAGCGCCGCCCTGAGCGCGCCCGCCGCCGATCGCACGGAGCCCGTCATGTCGACGGCCATCACGCCGGACTCGAGGCCGAGGGCCGCGTGGATGGCGGTCGCATTCGTCTTGTCGAGGTACGCGGGCGCCGCCGTCGCGAAGTAGAGCGCGTCCAGCCGGAGCCCGGCGACCGCACGAAACGCGGCGCGCGACGCCTCGACGGCCATGGACGTCGTGTCCTCGTCGTAGGAGGCGACGGCGCGCGTGCCGCCGCCCGCGGGAACGCCGAGGGCCTCGGCGATGGCGGCGCGCTCGAGGCGGAAGTACGGCAGGTACGCGCCGCAGGCGACGATGCCGTTCATGCCCCGCCTTTGTACCCTATCGGCCGCGCCGCGGCAAGATTACCGCCGCCTGGCCCTGGGCGATCGTCTCGCCGCGCTGGTTGACGGCCTCGAGGTCGAGCGTCACCTCACCGCGCGCGTCCGACTTCTCCGCGACGCGTCCCCGACACACACTGAGGTCGCCGATGAGGTTGTGCCGGCGCACCTGGACGCTGAGGCGCGCGAGCACGCCCGCGTCGCCCATCCAGTTGGTGACGAGGTGGCCGAGCCAGGCGACGCGCTCCGGCCCGTAGTCGTAGGGCGCGGGCACGCCGACGGCGCGCGCGAGCGGCTCGTCCCAGTGGACGCGCTCCGGCGGCTCCGGCACCCCGAGCTCGTTCGGGATAGAGAGCGCCGGATGGCGGTCGAAGAGGTCGAAGGCGAGGCCGTGGGCCCGCACGTACAGGCTTCCCCACCCCTGCACGAAGGCGATGATCGAGGTCACGGTCAGCGGGCCCTTGACGATTTCGGGGACCGCCTCGCCGACGGCCACGTCCTCGACGTGGCGCGGCGTGGCCCCGCGGATCTCCTCGCGGCGATACGCGTCGCGGATCCGCTCGATCTCGCCGGGGGTGTAGCGATGCGGCTCGACGCGCCCGTACTTCTTCTTCTCGCGCGCAGCGTCGCGCTCGGTCCTGAAGCACCAGGAGTCCACCTCGGCGACGGTCCCTCCCCCGTCGTCCGTGAACGTCGTCCGGTACGTCTGCTTGAGCGCGCGCCTGGCGAACGCCGACGGCTTCTCCTCGAGATCGAGGAGGACGCTGCGCCCCGTCAGGCGCTCGCCTTCCCGGATCGCGCGTCGCCAGCGGAAGTCGGTGCCCGCGTACATCGCGTGGATGCCTGGCAGACCGGTCACGTAGCCGGACACGATCCGGTCCATCGCGAAGAGGATCGTCGGCGGCGCGGTACCGGAGGCGAGCCAGAACGGGTTGCGGTCGCCGATGCCGTCGGCCCAGTGGCGGATCGCGTCGCGCGTCGCCGTCTCGATGTAGGGCTGCGGGCGGCGAATCTCCTGGCCGACGAGGGCACGGAGCCGGGCGAGCGCCTCGTCAGTGATGACGGGAAATCTGGGCTGGCTCATCCGGAGGCACCCCGGGCCAGGTCACGCACCGCCTTGCGGTCGATCTTGCCCGCCGGCGTCCGCGGGAGCGCCCCGACGATCTCCACGTGGCGCGGGTATTGGTGGTGGCCGAGCCGCGTCTTCACGAATTCTTGAACCTCGCACGCGAACGCTGGATCGTTCCGCTCGCTGACGAGGTACGCCTTCGCCACCTGGCCGCGTGTCGCATCCGGCACAGCGACGACCGCCGCCTCGCGCACGTCGGGATGGGCGAGCAGCGCCTGCTCGATCTCGAGCGCGCTCAGCGTCCAACCCGCGGAGATGATGACGTCGTCGGAGCGCCCGCCGTGCCAGACGTAGCCGTCGGCGTCCATCCAGCCCCGGTCCTTGACGCGGCACCAGTCTCCGCGCCGCTTCACGGCGATCTCGCCCGTTTCGCCCGGCGGCAGCAGCCGCCCGTCCGCGTCCACGATCCCGACCTCCCAGCCCGGCGCCGGCCGGCCGAGCGCACCGCCGCGGACCTCGTGGCCAGTGAACCCGGGGTAATCGCAGACGATCACGCCGACCTCGGTCGAGCCGTACATACTGCACGGCGTGACGCCGAAGGTCTCGACGATCCACCGCCACGTCTCCATGTCCATCGGCTCCCCGGTGAAGGAGATCTTCTCGAGGGGGATGCGCCGCCCCGCCGCGAGTCCGGAGTCGCGGAGCAGCCTGAACACCGTCGGCGCCGCCGCGAGGTTGGTGATGCGAAACGCCTCGAGCGCCTCCCAGAGCCGGCGCGCGTCGAAGCGGCCCGAGTACGCGCCGAGCGGAATGCCGAGCGCCAGCGGCGCGATCGTGCCGTGCCAGAAGCCGTGGCCCCACGCGGGCGACGACGGGCAGAAGTACCGGTCGCCCGTCGCCAGCCCGACTCCGTAGAGCGCGGCGACCATCAGCGTCACGACCGAGCGGTGCGTGTGCCGGACGGCCTCGGGCAGCTCGCGCGTCGTCCCCGACGTGTACTGGAAGACGGTGAGGTCGTCGGCTGCCGTCGCCGTCGCATACGCTGTCCCCTCGCGCTCGAGCCGCTCGGCGAAGCGGTCGTCCACGGCGACGACGCGGATGCCGGGGAACTGGCCCTGCCAGCGCGCGGCATCTTGCTCGACGAGGAGCATCGCCGGCGCGCAGTCATTCACCCTCAGCGCGACCCCTTCCGGGCCGAAGAGTGTGAAGAGCGGCACGGCGACGGCGCCGCGCTTCATGGCGCCGAAGACCGCTCCGTAGAAGGCGAGCGAGGGATCGAGCATCACGGCCACGCGCTCGCCGCGGGCGACTCCCTCCGACTCGAGATAGTTCGCGAAGCGCGACGACCAGGCGGCGAGAGCGTCGAAGGAGTGCTCCTCGCGCCGGCCGTCGGCGAACTGGATCCGCAGCGCCGTCCCCTTGCCCGCGTGCCGGTCCACGCACTCGTGGGCGAGGTTCAGCCGCCCGCGGTCGCCGTCAAAGAGATCCCACAGCGCGGGCCACCCGAATCGCCGGAGCGCCTCGGGATACGAGCGGACGGTGAGGATCGACACGCGTGCGCTCCTAGGCGCGCGGGGCGAGGATCATGTAGGTCGCGCGCCCGATCGCGAGCAGCCGGTCCTGCGCGTCGGTGATCCGCGCCTCGCCGAACGCGATCGAGCGCCCGCGCTTGAGGATCCGCCCCTCGGCATAGACGGCGCCCTCGGTGACCGCGGCGATGAACGACACATTGAGGTCCAGCGTCGTCTGGCCGACGCCGCCCGCGGCGTCGTCGTGGAGCGTGCTGAGCGCGCCGCCGACGGCCATGTCCACGAGCGCGCTGTAGACGCCGCCGTGCAGCGGCGCACCGGCGGCATTGCGCAGATCGTCGCGGATCGGGACCCTGAGCCGCACCCAGCCGTCCTTGGCGTCCTCCACCTCGACGCCGAGGGTACGCCAGAAGAGGTTCGTGCACGCGCGGGCGCGGACGCGGTCGAGGAGCTCCGTCACTTCTTGGAGATCAGGAACCGCCCGAGCGCCAGGTGCGGCAGCCCCGAGCGCTCGAAGGTGTCCACCGCATCTGCGGGCCCGCCCACGAGCGGCTCGCCGTGGAGGTTGAACGAGGTGTTGAGCACAGCCCCGATGCCCGTGCGCCGCTCGAACTCGCGGATGACCCGGTGGTACGGCGGGTTCCACGCCTCGTCGACGATGTGGGCGCGCGCCGTCCCGTCTTGCGGATGGACGGCGGCCACGATCTCGCCCCGGCGCTTCGGGTTCGTCGGGAACGCCAGCATCATGTAGGGCGACGCGAAGCCCTTGGGATTCACGAGGTAGTCGCTCTCACGCTCGCGCAGCACGCTCGGCGCGAACGGCATCCAGAAGTCCCGGTTCTTGATCATCCGGTTGATCACGCCGACGACCCGGTGGTCGGAGGGATTGGCGAGGATCGAGCGGTTGCCGAGGGCGCGCGCGCCGAACTCCATCCGGCCGGCGCAGCGGGCAACGACGCCGTCGGAGACGAGCAGCTCGGCGATCCTTTCCTCGATGCTCGCCGGCTCGCTGACCCGGTGGCGTGCGGTGAGATCCCGCCCGCGAATGAGCCGCTCGACCTCGGCGTCGTCGATGGACGGGCCCAGGTACGCCGGCCCGAAGGGGGCGAGCGACGGGGCCGTGCCCCGCTTCCCGCAGAGATCCACATAGCCGAGGTAGGCCGCGCCGATCGCGTTCGACTCGTCGCCGCACGACGGAAAGACGAAGAGGTCGCGCACCCAGTCCTCGGAGGCAATGAGCCCGTTCGCCTTCACGTTCATGAAGACACCGCCGCCGAGGGCCAGGCGCTCGCCGCCGTGGCGCTCGCGCATCAGCCGCGCCCAGCGGAGCAGGTTCTCCTCGACGATGCGCTGGGCACCGCCGGCGATTGCGTCGAAGCGGTGACCGAGCGTCGCCTCGAGCAGCAGGCGATAGCGGGCGCCCTTCGCCTTCCACACGAAGCGGCACGGATCGCCCTCGGCGAGGTCGAAGACCTCCCGGAGCGCCGCCTCAGCCCGCTCGGCCTGGCCCGCCGGCGCGTACGGCGCCAACCCCATCACCTTGTACTCGTG
>JBOHQB010000453.1:0-4254 GCA_050731995.1 Candidatus Rokuibacteriota bacterium | reverse complement strand
CCCGGGCCTCGACGAACGCGCGCAGCAGCCTGGCTTGGAGCGCGTGGTGGTCCGCGTTGTCGTGCTTCTCGCCGAGCAGCACGTAGCGTCGGGTGGCGAGGGCGGCCTCGAGCGTGCGGGGCGCGATGAAGCCGGCCGCGGCGACGTCCCAGACGCGCCCGGCGAGCGGGTGGTCACGCTCGAGCGGCGACTGCCAGGCGATCCCCGCGCAGCCTGCCACGGCGATGACCGCGAACGCGCCAAGGGCGGACGCGAGCCTCACGCGCCCAGCATACCGTGCTAGCCTCTCTCCATGCCCCGGGCCGACACGGACGTGGACGCCATCGAGGAGCTCTACGCGCGCGGGGTGACCGACGGCCTTCCGGTCGTTCCGCCCACGCGCGAGCGCGTGGCGCAGGCCGTCGCCGCCTCCGGACGCGACGGAGACGAGCTGATCGCGCTCGTCCCGCCGAACTACGGCCGCGCGACCGTCGAGAAGATCGCCGTGAACGCGATCATGGCGGGCTGTCGTCCCGAGTATCTGCCCGTCGTGCTCGCCGCCGTCGCCGCCGTCTGCGACGATGCCTTCGACCTGCACGGAGTGTCGGCGACGACCAACTCACCTGCGCCGCTGCTCGTCCTCAACGGGCCCGTGCGCGGGCGCCTCGACGTGAACTGCGGCGCCGGCGTCTTCGGCTCCGGCTGGCGCGCGAACGCGACGATCGGGCGCGCGGTCCGGCTCGTGTGCGTGAATCTGGGTGGCGCCCGGCCGGGGGTCGTCAGCATGTCCACGTTCGCCCACCCCGGCCGCTACACGTACTGCATCGGCGAGCACGAGGAGGCGAGCCCCTGGGAGTCGCTCGCCGTCGAGCACGGCTTTGCGCCGACCGACTCCACGGTGGCCGTGCTCGCCGCCGACGCGCCGATCACGGTCTACGACCAGCGCAGCCGGACGGCGCCGGATCTCCTCGCGACGATCGCGGGCTCCATGGCGGTGATCGAGCATCACAAGATGACCCACTGGGGCGACACGCTCCTTGTCCTGTCGCCGGAGCACGCCCGGATCGTCGCGGACGACGGCTGGTCCAAGGCCGACGTGCGGCGCTTCCTGTGGGATCGGCTGCGGCGGCCGGTGAGCGAGCTCGTGCCCGGTCGCGACGGCGGGGACGGCCTGCCGGAGCACGTGCTCCGCAAGTTCGCCGACCCGTCGCGCGATGCGACGCTGATCCCGAAGTTCCGCGCGCCCGACAACATCAAGCTGCTCGTCGCCGGCGGGACCGCGGGCCGCTTCTCGGCCGTGGTCGCGGGCTGGACGTTCTCGAAGGGCTCGAGCCTCGTCATCAGGCGGATCGAACCGTGAATCAAGGAGGAGAGCGCATGACCGAGTATCTGGATCCGACGGACTCCGTCGCCAAGGAGCGCAAGACCGCGCCGAGGCCCGCGAGCCTCGAGGGCAGGGTGATCACGCTGCTCGACATCTCGAAGGCCAAGAGCGACCACCTGCTCGACCGGATCGAGGAGCTGCTGCGCGAGCGCACGCGCCCGAAGGCGATCGTGCGGAAGAAGAAGCCGACCTTCGCGCGTCCGGCCCCCGAGCCGCTGCGTCAGGAGATCGTCGGCGCGACCGACGTCCTCATCGAAGCCCTCGCCGATTGAGGGTCGTGCACAACGTGCAGTGTGCACGACGGCGTGTTCTTCGAGGACCACGGCATTCCAACCGCGACGGTGATCTCGGCTGAGTTTCTCCGTGCCGCCACCGCGCAGGCCGACGCGCTGGGGGCGACGGCGTATCAGACGGTGGTGGTCCCGCACCCGATCCAGCCGCTGACGCGTGACGAGGTACGCGCGCTCGCGGACAAGGCGTTCGACGCGATCGTGGCGCGGCTCACGGGGCCCCAATGAGGGGACTGTGCCTCCTCGCCGCCGCGACGATCCTGCTCGGCGCCGGCGTCGCGCCGGCGGGGGAGTCGCCCTTCGGCCGGTGGAAGACGGTCGACGAGAAGACCGGCAAGACCCGGTCCGAGGTGGAAGTCTACGAGCAGGGTGGAAAGCTCTTCGGCCGAATCACGAGCATTCCGGAACCCAACGACAAGGACGGCAAGCCGAAGATCTGCACCAAGTGTGCGGGCGCCGACAAGGACCAGCCCGTCATCGGGCTCGTCATCATCAAGGACCTCCGCCCGGACGGCGAGCGCTACAAGGGCGGCACCATCACGGATCCCGAGGACGGCAAGGTCTACAAGGCGGAGGTCTGGGTCGAGGACGGAGCGCTCAAGGTCCGCGGCTACGTCGCCTTCTTCTTCCGGACGCAGACGTGGCCGAAGGCTAACTGAGCCGCCAGACGCGGCCCTGCGGCGGCTCGTCGGTCAGCGTGAACTGCGGCAGGGCCATGTGCTCGGCGAGGTCCTGGAACACGACGCGCACGCGCTTGCCGATGGCCACCTGCGCCTCGTCCTCCATCGTCAGGTCGGCCTTCACGAGGTTGGCGACGAC
Organism: Candidatus Rokuibacteriota bacterium; assembly: GCA_050731995.1. Taxonomy (GTDB): domain Bacteria; phylum Methylomirabilota; class Methylomirabilia; order Rokubacteriales; family CSP1-6; genus JBOHQB01. The sequence continues at coordinate 1,782 of JBOHQB010000453.1, read as the reverse complement.
GCGGATCGCCTCGTCGGCCGTCGGCTGCCCGCGCTGCTCGTCCAGCTCCACCAGCACGACGGTGTAGGGTGTCGCGTCCTTGAAGCCCGGCTGGATGGCCTGGACGACCGTCTCGTAGGAATGGATCGTTCCCCGGCCGTTCACCTCCCGCCACGTCCACTCGAGCGACGTGCACCACGGGCACGCGTGCGTCGGCGGATAGCGCATCAGCCCGCACTGTCCGCACGCGCGGAGCATCAGGCGATGGGCCCGGCAGTGGGCGTAGAACTCTTTCCACTCCGAGTCGTTGTCGGGCACGACCAGCGACATCCCGCGATAGGTCACCGGCTGCGGCATGGATTCGGATCTCCCTTGGTGTGGTGCTAGCGGCGCATGATGACCGCGGAGCCCGTGGCCGGCATCGCCCAGCCGAGGTTCATCGCAATCTCCGCGTCCTTCACCTGGCGGCAGCGCCCCGGCGAATAGTCGTAGGTGTGCTTGCCGTCGTCGGCGCCGGGGCAGGAATCGTCCACGGTGCCGCGGAGCTGGCGCACGTTCTCGATCACCATCGACATGCCGTGCGTGTATCCCTCGCAGAGGTGCCCGCCCGAGGTGTTGTTCGGGCGCGTGCCGCCGAGCTCGATGATCCCGCTCGAGACGTACTGGCCGCCCTCGCCCTTCTTGCAGAAGCCGTACTCCTCGAGCTGCAGCATCGTCGTGAAGGTGAAGGCGTCGTACGAGCCGGTGACGTCCACGTCCTCGGGCGTGATCTCGGCCTGGCCGAAGACGATATCCTTCGCGTGGTAGCCGGCCACGCGCGAGATGGGCCCGGCCGCCCAGTGGAAGTCCGTCCGCGGCTTGCACACGCGTCCGGCGACGCCCAGAATGTGGACGGGCCGCCGCCGGCAGTCGCGCGCGCGCTCGGCCGACGTCACGATCAGGCACGTCGCGTTGTCGGTCTCGAGACAGCAGTCGAGCAGGTGCAGGGGCTTGCAGACCCAGCGCGAGCCGACGACATCCTGGACGGTCACGCGCTCCTTGAGGAACGCCTTGGGATTCTGCGAAGCGTGCTTGCTGTGCGCGACCTTGACCGCGGCGACCTGTTCGGAGGTCGTGCCGTAGTCGTACATGTGGCGCATGAACGTGAAGGCGAAGGCCTGGCCTGCGCTCCGCATCCCGAAAGGCACCTGCGCGAGATCGAGCCCGCGCACCGGCTGGGCGGCGCGGGCCCCGGTGCCGCCGATGCGGAACTCGGTGTAGCCGTTCATCGAGCGAAAGAGGGCGACCGTCCGGCACAGGCCGGCCTCGATGGCGCCCATGGCGAGGCCGACCAGGGCCTCGGTGGAGGAGCCGCCGCCCATCACGTCCATGTAGAAGTTCAGGCGGATGCCGAGGTCGGGCGCCACCCAGTTCGCCGGCGTGGAGTCGTTGCCCTGGTAGCTCATCATGCCGTCGACGTCGCCGGGGCCGAGGCCGGCGTCGCGCATGGCCGCCCGCACCGCCTCCACCGCCATCGCCCTCGTGGTGCGCCCCGAGTTCCTCGAGTACTCCGTCTCGCCGACGCCGACGATGCAGTACTTGTCACGAAGGGTCTTCATCCCCGCCTCCTGGCTCGCGTGAGTATACGGTCCCGCGTCAGGACACGGCAACGGGGCGGAGCAGCGCGCGGGGTGGGCGCGCCAGCGAGAGCAGGGCGAGGGCGACGAGGTTGCAGACGACGGAGAGGGTGAAGGCGAGGTTATAGGAGCCCATCGCGTCGTAGATGACGCCGGCGACGAGGGGACCGATGGCGGCCATCGAGCC
>JBOHQB010000452.1:0-1702 GCA_050731995.1 Candidatus Rokuibacteriota bacterium | reverse complement strand
CCCTTCTCCATGATGTAGCCGCGGTCGCAGACGTTGAGCGCCATGCGCGCGTTCTGCTCCACGAGGAGCACCGTGACGCCGAGCCCCTTCAGCGCCCGGACCATCTCGCGGACGTGACGCACCATCGTGGGCGCGAGTCCCTGGGTCGGCTCGTCCATCAGGACGATCCGGGCGCCGGCCATCATCACGCGCCCGATCGCCAGCATCTGCTGCTCGCCGCCCGAGAGCGTCTTGCCCGGCTGGTCGATCCGCTCGCGGAGGCGCGGGAAGTGCGCGAAGACCTCGTCGAGCCGCCGCTGGCGCAGCGCGCCCGTCCGCCCGCGCGACGCGCTGAGGCCGAGGTCGAGGTTCTCGCGGACGGTGAGCCCGGGAAAGATCCGCCGATTCTCCGGGACGAGTCCGACGCCGAGGCGGGCGACCTCGTGGGGTGCCAGGCCGACGAGGCTGCGCCCGCCGAACTCGATCGTCCCGCGCCAGGGCCTGAGGAAGCCCATCGCGGTCTTCATGAGCGTCGTCTTGCCCATCCCGTTCTTGCCGAGGAGCGCGACGGCCTCGCCCTCCCGGACCTCCAGCGACACGCCGAAGAGGATCGGCGTGGCGCCGTAGCCGGCGTGAACATCCCTGATCGACAGCATCAGTTCGCCGGCCTCAATCGTCGGCCCCGCCGAGATAGGCATCGACGACCTTCGGGTCGTTCCGGATCTGCTCGGGGGTGCCCTCCGCGATCTTCTCGCCGAAGTGAAGCACCGCGATGCGGTCCGAGATCCCCATGACGACGGACATGTCGTGCTCGATGAGCAGCAGCGTGAGCCCCCGCGTCCGCGCGATCGAGCGGATCAGCGTCGTGGCGTCCTTAGTCTCGCCCGGCGTCATCCCGGCGGTCGGCTCGTCGAGCATCAGCAGCGTCGGCGCCGTCGCGAGCGCCAGGCAGACCTCGAGGTAGCGCTGCTCGCCGTGCGAGAGGTTCCGGGCGTGCGCGTCACGACGCGCGGCCAGCCCGAAGGGCTCGAGCAGCGCCATCACATCCGCCTCGACGTCGGGGAGCCGCCAGAGCGAGGCGAGCCGCCCGGACACCGGGGCGCGCGACTGGAGCGCGACGCGCACGTGCTCGAAGACCGAGATCTCCGGGAAGACGTTGGTGATCTGGAACGTCTTGGCGAGGCCGCGCCGGTTGACCGCCTCCGGCGGCAGCCCGGTGATGTCGTCGCCGAGGAAGCGCACGCGTCCCGCCGAGGGCGTGTGGAGCCCGGCGATGACGTTGAAGAGCGTCGACTTGCCGGCGCCGTTGGGCCCGATCACCGAGAAGACCTCGCCCCGGCGCACGGCGAGCGAGACGCGCGTCAGCGCGGCGAGGGCGCCGAAGTGCTTGGAGACCTCCTGGATCTCCAGCGCTAGGCCGTTCGACGCCATGGACGCAAAAGGCCCTTGGGCATGAAGAGGACGATGAGGATCAGCACGAGGCCGATCACGATGAAGTACCAGTCCACGTACGAGGAGACCTTGTCCCTGAGGAGCGTGAAGAAGACGCCCCCGATGATCGGGCCGACGAGCGTGCCGATGCCGCCGATCATCACCGAGATGATGAACTCGCCGGACTCGGTCCACACCATGAGATCCGGCGTCGCGAAGGCCGAGCGCACCGGGTAGATGGCGCCGCCGACACCGGTCAGCACCGCCGAGATCATGCAGGCGCCCATCTTGT
>JBOHQB010000451.1:0-2523 GCA_050731995.1 Candidatus Rokuibacteriota bacterium | reverse complement strand
ACGCAGCGCCGAGGGCGCGCGCCGCGGGCAGGGCCCGCGCGAGCAGCGCCGCCTCGGTCGTCGCGAGTCGAGCGCGCCCGAACAGCAGCGCGGCCAGGCCGTCGGGCACGCCCAGCGCGTCGGGGTCCTGCGCGAGCGCACGGCATCCCGCCTCGAGCGCCGCCGCCCCGCGCGCGTCGAGCGCCGTCGCGGGCGGCTCCCAGCGCACGGTCCCGGCGAGGTCGAGGGCGAGCGCGTCGTCGGTGCGCGCGGGCGGAACGACGGCGACGCGCACGGCGCGCGGGTGGAGCGTCGCCCGCGGCCCGCCGAGCCAGACGAGGACCTCGCCCGCGGACGCGTAGACGGACTCCGACAGCGCGGCGACGACGCGGACAGCGCCGGCGCTGGCGCGGAGCGCCTCGTGGGCGCGATGACCGGCCGCGAGCGCCGTGATCACGCGGCCACGCTAACACGCGACGGGGCGGGCTGCTAAGCTGGGGTCCGATGTCCCGACCCATCGGCGCGGCGCTGCTCGTGCTGGCGCTCGGCGGCGGCGTCCGCGCGGTCGGCGCCGACGCGATCGACGACTTCGTCGCGCGTCACTGGAAGCAGCCGCTCGCCCCTCAGGGATCGGCCCCGGCGCGCGCGACGGCGCTCGAGGCCTCGCTCCACCCCGAGGCGTGCGGCGCCTGCCATCCCCAGCAGTACGCGGACTGGCGGACGAGCCCGCACGCCGCGTCGATGGGGCCGGGCGTCGCCGGCCAGCTGGTCGAGCTGCTCGCGAGCGAGCCGGGAAGTGCGCTCGGCTGCCAGAACTGCCACGCGCCGCTCGCCGAGCAGCGTCCGCTCGACTGGGACGGAGCGCGCGCGACGCCGAACGCGATCTACGACGGACGCCTGCGCCAGCGCGGGCTCGTCTGCGCCGGCTGCCACGTGCGCGACCACGAGCGCTTCGGGCCGCCGAAGCGCGACGGCTCGCTCGCAAGCGCGGCGCCGCGCGAGACGCTGCCGCACAACGGCGTCACTCGCACGCCGGCTTTCTTGAAATCAGAGTTCTGCGCCTCGTGTCATCAGTTCGCGCCCGACGGCTTCCGGGTCAACGGCAAGCTGCTCGAGAACACCTACGCGGAGTGGCGGGCGAGCCGCTTCGCCCGCGAGGGCGTGCACTGCCAGGACTGCCACATGCCGGACCGCCGCCACCTCTGGCGGGGGATCCACGACCCCGAGATGGTGCGCTCGGGGCTCACGATCGAGGCGACGATGGACGGCTCTCGCGACGCGCCCGGCGGGACGGGGACGGCGACCCTGCGCGTGACGAACACGGGCGTCGGTCACGCCTTTCCGACATACATCCCGCCGCGCGTCGTGCTCCGCGGCGAGCTGATCGGCGCCGACGGGCGCGCGCTCGCGGGCAGCCGCCAGGAGTACCAGATCGCGCGCGACGCCGAGCTCGATCTGGCCACCGAGAACTTCGACACGCGCCTCATGCCCGGCGAGAGCGCGGCGCTCGTGTACCGCACGGTCGTCGTGGCCCCGGGCGTGCGGCTCAGGCTCAGCGTCGTCGTCTACCCGGACTGGTTCTACGCGCGCTTCTTCCAGGCGCTGCTCCAGCAGGGCGCCGGGCGCGGCGCCGAGCTCGTGCGCGAGGCGCTGGAGGCCGCGCGCCGCTCGCCGTACGTCCTCTTCGAGCGCGACTTCCCGCTGACCTAGAGACCGAGCGCGGCGCCGTCGGCGCGGGGATCCGACCCGCCCGTGAGCCCGTCGGCGTCGAGCCGGATCGCGTGGGCGTGGCCCATCAGATCGCTCCACGCCTCGACCACCTGCATGTCGTGACCGCGCGCGCGCAGTGACTCGACCGCCTCGCGCGCGAAGCGGTCCTCCACACGAAGCGCCCTGGACTCCTCGCCCCACGTACGCCCGTAGAGCCAGCGAGGCGCCTCGACGGCGGCCTGCGGCCCGAATCCCTTGTCCACGAGGCGCGTGACGAGCGCGGCTTGCGTCTGCGGCTGCCCCTCGCCGCCCATCGTGCCGTAGACGAAGCGCGGCCGTCCGCCCGCGAGGTACATGGACGGAATCAGCGTGGTGGCCGTCCGCTTGCGCGGCGCCAGGCGGTTGGGATGCGCGGGGTCGAGCGAGAAGAACGCGCCGCGGTTCTGGAGGAGCACGCCCGTGTCGCCGGCGACGACGCCGGCGCCGAACTCGTGGTAGAGGCTCTGGATCACCGACACCGCGTTGCCGGCGGCGTCCGCCGTCACCACCGCGATCGTATCGCCCTCGGCCGGCGGACCGTCGGCGGGACGCGCCGCGCGCCGCGAGATGAGGCGGCGCCGCGCCGCCAGCCGCTCGCGATCGAGCGCGCGCGCGACCGGCACCTCCTCCGCGGCCGGATCGGTGAGCCAGCGATCGCGGTCCTGGAAGGCGAGCTTGGTGGCCTCGACCGTGAGGTGGACGAGGTCGGCGTCGTCCACGGCCGCGAGGTCGAACCCCTCCAGCAGGCCGAGGATCGCCAGCGCGGCGAAGCCCTGCGCCGGCGGCGGGAAGCTC